>JAEDLO010000043.1 GCA_016295245.1 Bacteroidales bacterium
CTACAGCTTTGCCGTTTGCTCGGGTCGATGGGCGCGAGAATCCAGGGCATAGGATCCAATCTGCTGGTTATCGAGGGCGTCGAGAGGCTCGGCGGCACCAGCCACACCATCCTGCCCGATATGATCGAGGTCGGCTCCTTCATCGGAATGGCCGCCATCACCCAGAGCGAGCTTACGATACGCAATGTCTCCTGGGACAACCTCGGCATCATCCCCGAGAGCTTCCGCCGTCTGGGCATCAAGCTCGAGCAGCGGGGCGACGACATCTATGTCCCGGCGCAGGAGAGCTACGAAATCGAATCCTTCATCGACGGCTCCATTATGACCATCGCCGACGCCCCGTGGCCGGGCCTGACGCCTGACCTGCTGAGTGTCCTGCTGGTCGTTGCCACCCAGTGCAAGGGCAGCGTGCTGATTCACCAGAAGATGTTCGAGAGCAGGCTTTTCTTCGTGGACAAGCTCATCGATATGGGCGCGCAGATCATCCTTTGCGACCCTCACAGGGCAGTGGTCATCGGCCACGACCACAAGATAAGCCTTCGCGGCGGCAGGATGACCTCTCCGGACATCCGCGCCGGCATCGCGATGCTCCTTGCGGCAATGTCCGCAAAGGGCACATCCGTCATCGACAATATTGAACAGATAGACCGCGGCTACGAAGACATCGAAGGCCGCCTCAATGCGCTGGGCGCAAAGATTGAGCGTCAGGGATGAGAGTACTCAAGTTCGGCGGCTCGTCCGTAGCGGACGCGACCCGCATCTCCAGGGTTCTGGACATAGTTGAGGCCGAAGCGGCAAAGGACAGGGTAATCCTCGTCTGCTCCGCCATCAGCGGCTGCACCGACAGCCTCATCCGCATCGGCGGGCAGAGGGATGCCGCACTTCGCTCGAGTATGATCGCCGCCCTTCGCGCCCGCCACTCCCAGATAGTCCGCCGCCTCTTCACGGGCGAGCAGAGACGCCAGGTCGAGACCGAGCTGGACTCCATCTTCGAGGACCTCTCCGCCGCCAAGGGGGAGCAATGCGTTCCTTTCGGCGAAATCCTTTCCACCCGCATCATCGCCCGCAAACTCAATTGCGAGCAGCTGAGCGCCTTCTGGCTGGACTCGCGCCGCCTTGTCAAGACCGACGGTGGCAAGCTTGTCGAAGAGCTGAGCTACAAAAACATACGCGCCGCCATCAAACCCCACAGCCAGACCCGCGTGTTCGTCGCCCCGGGCTTCATCGCCTCGGAGCTTGACGGCACCGTGAGCACTCTGGGCCGCGGCGGTTCCGACTACAGCGCAGCCCTGTATGCGGCCGCTGTCGGCGCCGATTCGCTCCAGATATGGACGGACGTGCCTGGCATTATGACCGCCAACCCGCGTCAGGTGAGCTCCGCCGTGACCGTCCCGACGATGTCCTACGCCTCAGCGCTCTCGCTGGCGGAAAACGGCGCCAAGGTACTCTACGCGCCCACGCTCGGCCCGGCTATGTCCAGCGGCATTGCCATCGAAGTGCGCAATAGCTTCGACCCTTCAAACGCCGGCACAATAGTGTGCAAGAGCGATCCCGCGCAGGTGGAGACCTGGGTCGGCGTCACCTCGACGGACGATCCGGGAAGCGGCCTTTCCACCCTCTGTCTCGTGTCGGAGGCGGTCCGCGTGCCTGAAATTGTGTGCGAGAGGATGCTCGCCTGCCTGCAGGAAAACGGTGTGAGAGTCGAGGGTAAGCCCTGGCGCGAAGGCGATGCGTACTTCGCCCGCTGCTCGACGGCCTTCATCAAGGAGGCCCTCTGCGCTGTCCACCGCGAGTTCTTCGAAAACGCTTCCCTGGGCGTCATCGACGTCTTCCTCGCCGGCTACGGCGGAGTGGGGAGGAGTTTCGTTTCGACCGTCACCGCCGCCGCGGGACGCATCGCAAGCCGCACCGGCAAGAGCATACGCATAGTCGGAGTGTCCAATAGCCGCAGCTATATGATTGACCCGGGAGGCATCAGCCCCGAGCAGCTCGAGCAGAGGCTGCGCTACGGCAAGAGCGCCCAGAACTACGCCTTCATCGACGAGATAGAGACCCTGTCCGCTCGCAAGGCGGTCTTCGTGGACTGCACCGACAGCCACGACATCCACCTGCGCTACGAAGGCCTTATGCGCCGCGGCATCAACATCGTGACTTCCAACCGCCGCTCCCTTGCCGTGCCGTATGCCCAATACGCCTCAATGAAAGCCACTGCCCGCGAAAACGGGGTCTTCTTCCGCTACGACACCACCGTGGGCAACGCCCTCCCTATACTCGAATCCATCGCCGGGCGCGCCAACTGCTCGGACAGCATAGTCGCCATAGAGGCTGTGATTTCCTGCACGCTCAACCAGATTATAAGCCGCTACGACGGCTCCCGCGGGCCGAGTTTCGCAAGCCTTCTGAGGGAGGCTCACGAAAGCGCCCTGACTGAGCCGGACCCGCGCACCGACCTTGGCGGTAAGGACGTGCTGCGCAAGCTCCTCATCCTCTCGCGCGAGGCGGGAGTGCCTCTGGAAGCCTCTGATGTGGAGATCAGCCCTATGCTGCCGCCGGAGTTCTTCGACTGCGGCATAGACGAGTTCTTCGCCAAACTCGAAGCCTGGGAGCAGAACTTCATCGACCTTGAGGATGAGCTTGACGGCAAGGGTATGAGGCAGCGCTTCGTGGCCACGCTCCGCCGCGACAAGACCCGCCCTCTGGGCTACAGGGCCGAGATCAAGATGCAGCACGTGGACCCTTCCGATCCTTTCTATTGGGTGACGGGGACGGAAAACGTGACCGTCATCCGCAGCGAGCAGAGCGCACCGCTGATAATCCGGGGCGCCGGCGAAGGCACAAGACTCGCCGCAAGCGGAATTATCCGCGACCTCCTCCAATAATTTTTAAAAATTTTTTCATATATTTGGGCCCTATGAAAGTAGTTATTAGTGGATATGGCAAAATGGGCCATATGATAGAAGGTGTCCTCAAGCGTCGCGGGATTGAACTGGCCTGCGCCAGCGAGGATGTATGCGCTGTGCCGGTCGAACTGGCAAAAGAATGCGTGGTTATAGATTTTACGACTCCCGAGGCCTTCCGCGCCAATTACAAGTCCATCGCCGCCAACTTCAAGGCGGCCGTCATCGGCACTACCGGCTGGTATGACATCAGCGAGGAAGTGTTTGACGCTTTCCGTCAGGCGCAGACCCCTTTGATCTGGGCATCCAACTTCTCAATCGGCGTGAATGCGTTCTTCGCCGCCGTCGAGAGAGCCTGCGAGGTCCTCAAGGGCAACGGCTACACCCCTCACGTCGAGGAGATACACCATATCCACAAGCTTGACGCCCCTTCCGGAACGGCAAAGAGCATAGGCGCCATCATCGAGCAAACCCTCGGCGAGCGCCCGGAAATCGGCGCCCAGAGGATAGGTGAGGTGCCGGGCACCCACATCGCCGAGTTCAAATCCGATGTGGACAAGCTCGTCTTCACCCACGAGGCCTTCTCGCGCCAGGGCTTTGCCGAAGGCGCGGTTGCAGCCGCCCTTATGACCGAAGGTCTTGAGGGAATACACGAATTCAAGGACCTGATACTCAAATAAATATGGCAAAGTTGTTTCTTCAGGGCTGCGGCACGGCGCTTGTGACCCCATTCAAAGACGGCGCTGTGGACTATGACGCCTACGCATCACTCATCGACCGCCAGGTAGCTGCCGGCGTGGACTTCCTCGTGCCCCTCGCAACTACCGGCGAGACCCCGACCCTCAGCCGTGAGGAGAAGGTCGCTCTTATGAACATCACCCGCGAGCACGCCAAGGGCCTGCCCCTGGTCGTCGGCTGCGGCACCAACTCCTTCACGGGCACCATCGACAACATCCGCCTGCTGGAGAACCTGGGCGTGGATGCCTTCCTTGTGGTCGTGCCGTACTACAACAAGCCGACCCAGGAGGGCCAGTACAGCTACTTCAAGGCCGTTGCCGCCCAGACCGACAAGCCTATTGTAATCTACAACGTGCCTGGACGCACCGGCGCCAATATGAGCGCCGACACCTGCATCCGCCTGGCCAATGACTGTCCCAACATCATCGCCACCAAGGAGGCTTCCGGCAACTACTCGCAGATTAACGAGATCATCCGCCGCGCCCCACAGGGCTTCTCTGTGCTCAGCGGCGACGACGAGCTGACCCTGCCGATAATTGCCAGCGGCGGCCACGGCGTGATCAGCGTCGCCTCCAACATCGCCCCGAAGCAGGTCGCTGAACTTTGCGCCGCCCTGCTCCGTTCGGATATGGAGAGCGCCAGGAAGCTCCACCACAGCCTCTGCCCTCTGTTCAAGAACTGCTTCGTCGAGTCCAACCCTATCCCTGCGAAGTCGGCGATGGCCCGGCTCGGCCTGCTGCGCAATGAGCTCAGGCTCCCGCTTGTCAGCTCAAGCGAAAAGACGGATGCCATAATGGACCAGACCCTCAGGGACCTCGGACTGCTTTAATTAGCGAACGATATGGAACTCTACAAATATTCAGGCGCCGGCAATGACTTTGTTGTACTTGACGGGCGCAAGGGCAATGATGTGTCAGAGTATCGCAAGACCGGGACTATCGTCAGTCTTTGCGACCGAAAGACGGGTTTTAGGGCCGCTGACGGCAGGATAGGCGCTGACGGGCTGATGATACTCGCCGATGCCTCCGACTGCGACTTCGAGATGGAGTACTACAACTCCGACGGTTCTTCAGGAATGATGTGCGGCAACGGCGGACGCTGCATCGCGGCTTTCGCCGATTTTCTGGGCATCAGGCCGAAGAGCGGTGACACCCTCGTCTTCAATGCCGCCGACGGCCTCCACACCGCCCGCATCCTTTCCCGCGAGGGCGACAGGCGCATCGTGCGCCTCAAGATGATCGACGTGCGCGAGTTTTACCCTGCCCTAGACGGCTACTTCCTCAACACCGGCACCCGCCACTTCGTACGCTTCGTCGAGGACGTGGAGCCGCTGGACGTGGAAACCGAGGGCAGAAAGGCCCGCTTCGACCCGGCTTTCGCCCCGGTGGGCGCAAATGCCAACTTCGTGTCGCTCTCGCAGGGCGGCTTCCTGAGCGTGCGCACCTTCGAGAAGGGCGTTGAGGCCGAGACCCTCGCCTGCGGCACCGGCATCACCGCTTCTGCCATCGCCTCCTACATCAGGGGCATCGAGCCTTCCGAGCGCTGCGGCGCTATGGTCAAATACAACATACACGCCCGTCAGGATGACCTTTCGGTCGAGTTCCTTCCGGGCGCGGATTGTTTTACCGATGTGTATCTGACAGGTCCTGCGGACCTCGTAAGATAGTCTCTACCTGTACTTTTCGTATTCAGGCATTGCAAGCTCAGAGAGGAAATCTTTGAGCTTTTCTTCGTCTCGCGGGCATATCATCAGCACGTCTTCGGTGTTGATGACGATGAAGTTCTCCAAACCGCGAATGGCCAGGAGTTTGTTCTCCTCCGAAGAATAGAAGATGTTGTCCTTGCAGTCGCGTACCAGGTCCTTGCCGGTGATGCTCGAGGCGTTGCCGTTCTGGTCGTGGTTGGCAAGGTAATCATAGAGCGATTCCCAGTTGCCGATGTCCGCCCACTTGAACTTGGCCGGGAAGACCCAGGCGTTCGAGGACTTCTCCATCACGGCATAGTCGATGGAGATGCGGGGCATATCGGTATAGATTCTCTCGATGAACTCCTTCTGGTGTTCGGTGTCGAGCTTGTCCTGCCAGCCTGCCCAGAGGCGGGTGATTTCCGGGGCGTAGGTCTCAAGCTCCCGGCGGATGGCCGAAGCGGTCCAGACATAAATGCCGGAGTTCCAGAGGAATTCTCCGCTGTCGATGAATACGCGGGCGAGTTCGGTGTCGGGCTTCTCCGTAAATGTTTTCACCTTTACCGGGCGGTCGTCGTCGGCCGGACCGGCCATCTGGATGTAGCCGAAATGAGGGTCGGGCCTGCTTGGATAGACTCCCAGGGTGATGAGCGCATCGCTGCCCGCAGCATACTCCAGAGCGTTGACCAGGGTCTTGTTGAAGACGGTGTGGTGGTTGATGATGTGGTCGGAAGGTGTGGCTACGACCACTGCGTGAGGGTCCCTTTTGAGAAGGGTGTAGGTGGCATAGGTCAGGCAGGGCGCCGTGTTGCGGTTGTACGGTTCGAGCAGAAGGTTCTCTTCCCTGAGCTCCGGAAGGTGCATCTTGACCATTTCCTTGTACCTGTCAAGGGTCACCACGATGATGTTTTCCTCGGGGATGACAGCCTTGTACCTGTCGTAGGTGAACCTCAGGAAGGATTTCCCCTGCGAAGAGAAGTCCAGGAACTGTTTCGGTTTCCTCGTCCTGCTGATGGGCCAGAAGCGGGAACCGATGCCTCCGGCCATGATTATACAGTAATAGTGGTTATTAAGCATATGTTGGTATAAAAGCTTGTGGATAATACTCTATTGCAAATTCGGGGCCGTTGAACACCACTGTCAGCACGTCAAATAATATTTCCACGTCCGGAGGAAGCGCTTCCCTGTCTCTGGAGCCCAGGTAGGCCCGGGCGGCCTTGACAAGCCTTTGCCTTTTCTTCCAATCCACATTTTCCTCCGGTGCGGCCATCAGCGGCGCCGTCCGGCTTTTCACCTCCACTATGTGGAGTTCATTGTGCAGCCTGCTTACGATGTCGATTTCCAGGTGTGAGTGCCTCCAGTTCCGCTCAAGGATGGTGTGTCCCAATCCCACGAGGTGCTCACAGGCCAGGTCCTCGCCTCTTCGGCCTACTGCCTGTTTGTCATTTTTCATAGTTCAACGATGGTCACTCCCGTGCCTCCGTTCCGTATGTCTTCATCACGGACCGAAAGTCCGGGTATGGTTCTGAGGTATTTCTGTATTTCTTCGCGCAGGACACCTGTGCCCTTGCCGTGAATGATTCTTACGCTGCCCATATTGAGCATAATCGCGTCGTCGATGTACCTGACCACTATGTCAAGCGCATCGGAGAGCCTCTCGCCGCGCACGTCCAGCTCGGGCGAGAAGTTGAGCTTGCGCTCGGAAATGGCGCTGTCCTGTTTCTGCTCCACTGCCTTGAAGACCTTGCGCGAGGTCTCCCTGAACTCGTTGGAGGAAATCCTTTCGAGCTTGGAAGGGGCCAGGGTGCTGGAGATGTTGCCCACGATGACCGTAGCGGACTTGGCGGAGATGCGGGCCACCTCGCCCACCATTCCGCTGTCCTTGATGCGGACTTTCTCGCCAACCTTCAGAGGCTCGCTCTTCTGCTCCTTCTCCTGGGCGGGGCGGGTCTTGGCGTTGCGCTTCTGGAGCTGGGCTATCTTGCGGTCGATGTACTCGTCGTGGGTTTTCTTTTCCTTGGTCTTGCGCTGCTCGAGTGCGCCGAGGAAGCCCTGGAGTTCGGCTCGCGCGGCCTTGGTTTCCTCTTTGGCTGCCTGGGCAAGCTTGATGTCGCGTATGGTCTTCTCCACCTGCTTGCCGGCGCCCTTGACTATGTCCTCGGCCTCCTTGCGGGCGGCGTCGAGTATGGTCTTGCGCTGCTCCTTGATGTCTTCAAGCTCCTTCTGGTACTTCTCGGTCAGGCCTTCGAGATGCTTGTCGGTATGTTTGATCTTCTGGATTTTCTCGTCGAGCACCCTGCGGTTGCGCGCGATTTTGCGCAGGTTGCGCTCTATACCCACGAATTCCTCTCCCGCGCGGGCCTCGGCGTCCTTGACGATGGCCTCGGGGAGTTTCATCTTGCGCGCAAGCTCGAAGGCGAAGGAGTTGCCCGGCAGGCCGATTTCCAGCTTGAACATAGGGGCGATTTTCGCTGAGTCGTAGAGCATCGCGCCGTTGGTGACGTGGGTCTGGGCTCCGGATGCGTAGAGCTTGAGGTTGGTGTAGTGGGTGGTGATCACGCCGTACACGCCTCTGGAGTCGATTTCGGAGAGTATGGCTTCGGCTATCGCGCCGCCCGCTGCCGGTTCGGTGCCCGAGCCGAACTCGTCTATGAGTACGAGGGTGCGGCTGTCGGCACAGGAGAGCATCTGACGCATATCCGACAGGAAGGAGCTGTAGGTGCTCAGGTCGTTCTCGAGGTTCTGGTCGTCACCGATGCTCACGGCGATGCGGTCGAAGACCATCAGCTCGCTGCTCTCCGAGGTCGGAATGAGCATACCCCATTGGAACATATATTGGAGCAGACCGCAGGTCTTCAGGCAGACGGATTTGCCGCCGGCGTTCGGTCCCGAGATCAGCAGGATGCGCTTGCTGTCCGTCAGGTTGATGGTCAGCGGCACGATTTCGCGCCCTTCGCGCTTGAGAGCCTTTTCGAGCAGCGGATGGCGAGCCTTGCGCAGGCTCAGGCTGCCGTCGGTGGAGATGACCGGCATTCCGGCTATGAAGTCCAGGGCGGTCTGGGCCTTTGCCATCAGGAAGTCCATCTCGCCCACGAAGCGCGCCCCTTCCAGCAGGTCGGGGATGTAGGGGCGGAGGAATTCGCTGAACTCGAAGAGGATTTTCTGGATTTCGCGGACTTCCTGGAAGCGGAGCTCCGCTATGTCGTTTTCTAGCTCGACTATCTCGTTTGGCTCGATGAAGGTGGTCTTGCCGCTGGAGGATACGTCGTGCACGAAGCCCGGGAGGCTGCGCTTGGCGGAGCTGTTGACCGGGATGAGGAACTTGCCGTCGCGTATGTTGATGCTGGCGTCCGGGGCGGCGATGCCCGCCTGCTGGGCGTCCCTGAGTATGGCCTGGGAGCGCTTGGAGATGGCGGCTTCCTTGCTGCGGATGTCGCGGCGTATGTCAAAGAGGGCCTGGGAGGCGGAGTCCTTGATGTCGCCGTACTTGTCCATAATGCTCTCTATGCGGCGCTGGATCTCGGGGAAGCTCTTGATCGGAGCGGTCATCTGCTTGAGCTTCGGATAGACGCTGTCCTTGATGCTCGCGAAGAAGTGGAGGATGCGGCGGGTCGTGTCGGTCAGGGTCTTGAGCTTGCCCAGTGAGAGGACGTCGATGCTGGAGCCTTCGCGCTGCAGCGGCTCCAGAAAGGGGATGCCGTCGATGTAGCCCGTGGACGGGAAGTTCTCCTCGAACATCACGATGAGCCTCATCTCGTCGGTGAGGGCCAGCCTCCGGGAGATTTCCTGCGCGTCGGTCGAAAACTCCTCCGACGCCACCCTTCCGGCCGCATATTCAGTCATACAGCGGTCGGATATTATCCTTCTTATCTTGTCGAAACCAAGTTTATTTTCAAGTCTGCTGTCCGTCATTCTGTGTGCCTCCGAGGAGCAGCATCAGCTTTGTGATTTCCTTTACGCGGGTGACTACACCGTTCCTGACGAAGGAGATTCTTCCGGTCTCCTCGCTGACGACTATCACGTCCGCGTCGCACTGCTCCGATATTCCTATGGCGGCCTTGTGCCTCATTCCGTAGCTCGCCGGCAGGTTCGCCCTGTCGGTGATGGGGAGGGTGCAGCGTGCCGCCAGTATCCTGTCGCCTCCTATCACCATCGCTCCGTCGTGGAGCGGGGAATTCTTGAAGAAAATGTTCATTATCAGACGCCTTCCGATTTCAGCGTCAATGGAGTCCCCGGTCAGGGTTATGCTCTCCAGGCTGTCGGTCTTGCGCAGCACTATCAGGGCACCCGTCTTCTGCTCGGACATCTCACGGCAGGCCTCGGCGATCTCCACCGAGTTCTTCGCGCTCACGGTGTCGGCCTTGCGGCTCGGTATCAGCCGCCCAAGGAGGCTGTTCTCACGCAGCTTGTTGCCCGCGCGCCCGAGGTTGTTGAGGAAGCGCCGGATTTCCGGCTGGAAGATGATGATCAGGGCGATGACGCCCACGTCGATGATGGTGCCGAGCACCGAGGACATCATCTTCATATCCAGGACATCGGAGATGAAGCGGATCAGCAGGACCATCACGATGGCGATGAAGATGTTCATCGCCGACGAACCCTTTATCCAGCGGAAGATCAGGTAAATGAGCGCCGTGACCATCAGGATGTCCAGAAGGTCGGTAAAACTGAAATGCAGAAAGCTCATCAATACCATAATACAAATATAATTGAAATTATTGGAAATCAAGTTTTTGGATATTTCGTAAATTATTCGTACATTTGCAGCCCGCAAAAAGTGCGGTTACTTTAAAGTATTAGTAAACAATTAATTAATCAAAAACCAATGCCTGGATTAATTGGAAAGAAAATCGGAATGACTTCCGTTTTCGGTGCCGATGGAAAGAATCTTCCATGCACCGTTATCGAGGCTGGTCCGTGCGTTGTTACGCAGCTCCGTACAGTTGAGAAAGATGGTTATGCCGCTGTACAGCTTGCCTATGACGAAACAACCGAAAAGCACACCAGCGCGCCTCTTATGGGGCACTTCAAAAAGGCAGGAACCAATCCTATGCGCAAGCTCGTGGAGTTCAAGGCGGACTTCGAGGGCGAGCTCAAGCTCGGTGACAAGTTCAGCGTAGCAGACGTCTTCTCTGAGGAGATGTTCGTTGACGTTACCGGTACTTCTAAAGGTAGGGGTTTCCAGGGCGTTGTGCACCGCCACGGCTTTGCCGGTGTAGGCGGCCAGACCCACGGTCAGCACAACCGTCTCCGTCACCCTGGTTCAATGGGCGCATCTTCTTGGCCTTCACGTGTTCTTCCTGGAATGCGTATGGCTGGCCATATGGGAAATGCGAGAGTGAAGGTAGAGAACCTTCAGATCATCAAGATCATCCCGGAGAACAATCTTCTTGTTGTTAAAGGTTCCGTTCCTGGAGCCAAGGGTTCTTACGTAATTATTGAGGCTTAAGAGTATGGAATTGGAAGTTTTGAAAATTGACGGATCTAATTCCGGCAAGAAGGTGACTCTTGAGGATGCAGTATTCGGCATCGAGCCGAACGATCACGCAATCTATCTCGATGTAGTCCAGTATCTCGCTAACCAGCGTCACGGCAACGCCAAGACCAAGGATCGCAGCGAGAATGCACACAGTACCAAGAAGCTCGGCCGTCAGAAGGGCGGCGGCGGTGCACGTCACGGATCGCTCAAGTCCAACATTTTCGTTGGCGGTGGTCGCGTATTCGGACCTGTTCCACGCTTCTATCATAACAAGTTGAACAAGAAGGTGAAGGCCCTCGCACGCCGTTCAGCCCTCAGCTACAAGGCTCAGGAGAACGCAATCATCGTGCTCGAGCCGTTCACTATGGCAGCACCTAAGACCAAGGAGCTCATCTCAATCACCTCAGCCATCAAGGCCGGTGACCGCAAGGTTCTATACGTGCTCCCTGAGAATTCAACCAACATCTATCTTTCATCCCGCAACATCCCTTATGTGAATGTAATCACCGTAGATGAGATCAACACCTACGCTATTATGAACGCAAACAGCCTCGTGCTCATCGACGGCGTTCAGGACATTCTCGCAGAGAGGAACCAGCGCTAAAAGTACACGAAGATGGGAATTATTATTAAGCCAATAGTAACAGAGAAGCTGACGGATCAGGGCGAGAAGTTGAACCGTTATGGCTTTATCGTAGACCGTAAGGCCAACAAGCTTCAGATCAAGGATGCAGTCGAGAAGATGTACAACGTATCGGTTGCAGACGTAAATACAGTCAACTATCACGGCAAGAAGAAGGCCCGCTACACCAAGGCAGGCATTCTCCGTGGCCGAGTAAATCACTTCAAGAAGGCATACATTACCCTTGCAGGTGAGGATAAGATTGATTTCTACGCTAACATTTAAGGGAGGTACAGACAATGGCAGTAAAGAAATTCAAACCAATTACCCCTGGTCAAAGAAATAAGGTGATCAGCTCTTTCGAAGAGATCACCGCTAAGAAACCTCAGAAATCATTGCTTGAACCTCTCAAGAGCACTGGCGGTCGCAACAACACCGGTCAGATGACCGTTCGTTACATCGGTGGCGGCCACAAGAGGATGTACCGTATCATCGACTTCCGTCGCGACAAGGACACTTGCCCTGCAACCGTTCTCACCGTTGAGTACGATCCAAACCGCAGCGCACGCATCGCCCTCGTTCAGTACACTGACGGCGAGAAGAGATACATCATCGCTCCTAGCGGCATCAAGGTAGGTCAGACCATCCAGTCAGGTAGCGGCGTCGCTCCTGAGGTCGGCAACTGCCTTCCGCTCAGTGAAATTCCTGTAGGTACTCTCGTACACGCTATCGAGCTCCGTCCCGGACAGGGTGCCGCTATGGCACGTTCAGCCGGTACTTTTGCTCAGCTCGCAGCTCGTGAGGGCAACCACGCAGTTCTCCGCCTGCCTTCAGGCGAGACCCGTATGGTGCTCGTAAGCTGCCGTGCTACAGTCGGCGTTGTCTCAAATGCTGACCACAGTTTGGAGAGCCACGGTAAGGCCGGCCGCAACAGGTGGCTTGGTCGCCGTCCTCACAATAGAGGTGTTGTTATGAACCCGGTAGATCACCCGATGGGTGGTGGTGAAGGCCGCGCTTCCGGTGGACATCCACGTTCACGCAAGGGTCTGCCAGCTAAGGGCTACAAGACACGTAATCCTAAGGCATCTTCAAATAAGTTCATTATTGAGAGAAGAAAGAAATAACAGGAAATAAACTTTAGAGATTATGAGTCGTTCACTTAGAAAAGGTCCATATATCCAGGCAGCCCTGGAGAACAGAATTCTTGCTATGAATGATGGTAGCAAGAAGAAGGAGGTCGTAAAGACCTGGTCCCGCGCCAGCATGATCTCCCCTGACTTTATCGGCCATACTATCGCTGTTCACAACGGAAACAAGTTCATTCCTGTTTACGTGACTGAGCAGATGGTAGGCCACAAGCTCGGCGAATTCGCCCCAACCAGAAACTTCAAGGGACATTCAGGTAACAATAAGAGGTAATCATTATGGGAAAGCGTAAAAGACTTATGGCTGAACGCCTCAAGGAGGCGAAGAAGGTTACAGCTATTGCCAAGCTGAATGACGTTCCTACCTCACCACGCAAGATGCGTCTGGTAGCAGACACCGTTCGTGGTGTGGAGGTTAACCGTGCACGTGATCTTCTCAAGTTCTCAAAGAGAGAGGCATCTATCCGTCTCGAGAAACTTCTCCGTAGCGCAGTCGCTAACTGGGAAGCCAAGAATCCGGATCAGAGCAAGGAACTTGACAACGGTAACGTATATGTAAAGACCATTATGGTTGACGGTGGACGTCAGCTCAAGCGTATCCGTCCTTGTCCTCAGGGTAGGGCCGGCCGCATCCGCAAGCGTTCAAATCACGTTACTGTCATCCTCGATGTAAAAAAACCAGTGGAGAATAAGTAATATGGGACAGAAAACTAATCCTATCAGCAACAGAATCGGTATCACCCGTGGTTGGGACTCTAACTGGTGTGGTGGTAACTATGCAGAGAAGATCGCCGAGGACTACGAGATCCGCAAGTATCTCGGCAAGCGTCTCGCAAAGGCAAGCCTCAGCAAGATCGTCATTGAAAGGACCCTCAAGCTCATCACTGTAACAATCTACGCAGCTCGTCCGGGCTTCATCATCGGCAAGGGCGGCACCGAGGTTGACAAACTCAAGGAAGAGCTCAAGAAGGTAACCAGCAAGGACGTTCAGATCAACATCTTCGAAGTAAAGCGTCCAGAGGTGGATGCAAACATCGTAGCTGACAGCATCGCCCGTCAGATCGAAGGCCGTGTTTCATACCGTCGTGCCATCAAGATGGCAGTTGCCAACACTATGCGTGTAGGCGCCGAGGGTATCAAGGTTCAGATCAGCGGTCGTGTAGGTGGCGCCGAAATGGCCCGCAGCGAGATGTTCAAGGAGGGCCGTACCCCTCTTCACACCTTCCGCGCCGACATCGACTACGCTCTCGCAGTAGCAAACACCAAGGTTGGTACCCTCGGTATCAAGGTTTGGATCTGCAACGGTGAGCGTTACGGCAAGCAGGATCTTACTCCGGCAGCCCTTGCAGCAGCAAATGCACAGGCAGCAGGTCAGAACCGTGGTGGTCGCCAGGACCGTCGTCCACGTCGCGATGACCGCCGTCCTCGCAGGGACAACAAGTAATCAAGCTTGAATACGATATTTGAGGGTGACTAAAAAGTCCTGGTGACTTTGAGGTCATCCTCTTTTTATATTCTAT
>JAEDLO010000126.1 GCA_016295245.1 Bacteroidales bacterium
CCAGAAGACCGTGCCTTTCCTCGTCCACGAAAGGGTTGACAAGGCGACCTTCAAGTACCTCGCCCCTCAGGCATCAAGCGTCGAACTCGTATTCCCGGGCCTGGAGAAACCTGTCGGGATGACAAAGAATATGGACGGAGTCTGGAGCGTCACCGTCGATATTGCAAATCCGAATAACTACCACTACAGCTATATCGTTGACGGCAAGCCTGTCGAGGGCGACTTCGAGGTCACTATGCCTCGTCCAGCAAGCAGCAATGTCAGGGGCAACCGCTACCCTATGGTCACCCCGGACCACAGGGCTATGTTCAGCGTGCGCGCTCCTGGCGCCAAGGAGGTCGTTGTTGACATCTGCAACAAAAAATACCCTATGAAGCGCGGCTTTATGGGAGAATGGACCGTAACTACCGATCCGCTTCCTGTCGGCTTCCACTATTACTTCCTCAACATCGACGGCTTCGCCTTCGCTGACCCTATGAGCGAGTCGTTCTATGGTTGCGGAGTTATGACCAGCGGCATCGAAATCCCCGAGTCTGAGGAGGATGCAGCATACTACAGCTACAACAAGGACATCCCTCACGGAAGCGTCCGCGAGTGCCACTACTGGTCTGACATCGAGCAGGCAATGCGACGCTGCTTCGTATATACCCCTGCAGAATACGAGCTCAAGAAGAACGCAAAATACCCTGTCCTCTATCTCCAGCACGGTATGGGCGAGGACGAGCGGGGTTGGAGCCAGCAGGGCAAGATGGCCGAGATTCTGGACAACAGCATCGCAGAGGGCAAGAGTGTGCCTATGATCGTAGTAATGGACTACGGCAATTGCGGCTACATCTTCGGAAGCCGCCGCGGCGAGTCGCGCGATGACTTCGGCGCAAGCTTCGGCCCTATACTTCTCAATGAGATCATCCCGTTCATCGAGAAGAACTTCCGCGTAAAGACCGACAGGCAGAGCCGCGCAATGGCAGGCCTCTCCTGGGGTGGCAAACAGACCTTCGACATAGCCCTGACCAATCTTGACAAATTCGCCTACATAGGAGCCTTCTCAGGAGCAATCTTCCTTTCTCCGCAGACTGACTTCGCTGAAATTTACGGCGGCGCATTCGCTGATGCCGACAAGTTCAACAAACTCTGCAACTACCTGTTTATGGGCATCGGCACTGAGGAGAACTTCGGCACCAAGGCCATCATCGACACCCTCCACGGCCGCGGCATCAAGGCCGACTACTTCGAGTCAGAGGGAACTGCCCACGAGTGGCTCACCTGGAGGCGCTGTCTCAACCAGTTTATTCCACACCTTTTCAAATAGTCAACTAATACCAATCCACTATGAACAAAGCAATTTACACCGGCGCCCTTGGCGCTTGCCTGCTTATCGGAGCAGCCGCATCGGCCCAGAACCCTATCATCAGGGATCAGTTCACCGCCGATCCTACAGCCCGCGTTTTCGAGGGCAAGGTATACCTCTATCCGTCACACGACATCATCAGCCCTGTTGAACCGGAGCGCAAATGGTTCTGTATGGCAGATTATCACATCTTCTCTTCAGAGGATCTGATGAACTGGACCGACCACGGCGTTCTCATCAGCCAGGAGAATGTGCCTTGGGGCAAGCCTGACGGATATTCAATGTGGGCACCAGATTGCGTCGAGAAGAACGGCAAATACTATTTCTACTTCCCTAACGCCCCGAAGTCAGGTCGCGGCTTCGCCGTCGGAGTGGCGGTTGCCGACAAGCCTTACGGTCCTTTCAAGCCTGAGGCCGAGCCTATCAAGGGTGTTATGGGCATCGACCCTTGCGTTCTGAATGCCTCAGACGGCACATCATACATCTACTGGTCAGGAATGGGCCTTCGCGGCGCGAAACTCAAGGACAATATGCTTGAACTGGACGGCGAGTCAGTCCGCCTGGACGAACCGCTTCCTGCCGGTTTCAAGGAGGGTCCGTTCATCTTCGAAAGGGAAGGCCGCTTCTATCTTACCTACCCGTGGGTTCAAGACAGGACTGAGACCCTAGCTTACGCTATGAGCGACAATCCGCTCGGACCTTACGAGTACAAGGGTCTCATTATGGACCAGAGCCAGTCATCCTGCTGGACAAACCACCACTCCTTGGTGGAGTACAAGGGTGAATGGTATCTGTTCTACCACCACAACGACTACTCTCCTCAGTTCGACAAGAACCGTTCTGCCCGCATCGACAAAGTACGCTTCAACGAGGACGGAACCATCCAGACCGTCACCCCAACTCTTCGAGGCGTTGGTATCAGCCCTGCAAGTTCACTCATCCAACTCGACCGCTACAGCTTCATGAGCGGAGGCGGCACCTTTGTGGACTTCCTCGATACTCAGAAGCCATTTGACGGCTGGTTCGTCAACCTCCCTCGCCCTCAGACCTGGGTAGAGTACGAAGACATCGACTTCGGCAACAAGGCCCCTAAGAAAATCCGCATCAGATACCGCTCTGAAGCCGGTGCGGCAATGGGCTTCTCTGCTGAGGAAAACAAGGACTTCGCTACCGTCAAGTTCCCATCAGCAAAAACCTGGACCGAAATCACCGCTCCGATGGATCTCGAACTTACCGGCATATGCAATGTCCACGCTGCTGTAAACTCCGGTGACATCCAGATAGACTGGATCACCTTTGAATAACAAAAAAATATCCGACACAATGAAAAAGTACATTTGTGACGTCTGCGCTTGGGAGTATGATCCCGAGGTAGGCTACCCGGAAGGCGGCATCGCACCGGGAACAGCATTTGAAGATCTCCCTGAAGACTTTGTCTGCCCACTCTGCGGAGTTGGCAAAGACCAATTCTCAGAAGAGTAATCCGGTTCATCTGAGCATTTCATGCTCAGATGAGTATTTCAGAAAAAAGGTGGCCTCCGGCCACCTTTTATTTCTTTCACATGGTCAGTATATTCCATTCCTTCGTGTCAAGCACCTGCGCACCCAGGATGCCCCACAGGTACTTCTGGAGGGGGAGCCTGTCCGAAAAGTAACGGATTGAAATAGATACAAAAGTATAAAAAGC
>JAEDLO010000044.1 GCA_016295245.1 Bacteroidales bacterium
AGCCGCGTAGGGCTAACCTCTCTTCTCCCACAATACTAATCAATTCAAGATGTTGATTTCTTAGTTCCTCATAATCTTGCCGGCACCGTTCACGGAGCTGCTGAGATTGTCAATCTTGAGCTTGCGGATGTCGATGGTGCCTGCACCGTTGACAGACATATTGCCGCTCTGGGCCTCTCCGCTGATTTCGCAGTCAGCTGCTCCGTTGCCACTGAGTGAAATATGCCGGCAGTTCAAGCCCTCTATTGTCAGGTCTCCTGCGCCGTTGAGAGTGATGTTCACATCATTGGCTTCAAGCCCTTCGATATCGGTCTCGGATGCGCCGTTGAAGCTGGCCCTGAAATCATCGGCCTTGATGCCGTAATCAGCCTCGAAATCAATGGCACCGTTGGTGGTGAGCTTGTTGAGCTTGTCGGAACTGATGTAAATGGTCATCTTCTTGCCGGAAATGCCAATGAAATTCTTTTTGTTCTTGTAGCTGATAGTGAGCTGGTCGCCGTTCTGCTCCACTTTCAGATTATCAGCCTGAGTGTCAGTGCAGGCAATGCTCAGAGAAGCCTTGCCGGTAGTATATTTCACTTCGGAAGGGATGCTGATTTCAAGATCAGAAAAAGCTTCAACGGTATAATCCCTTACGCTGGTCTCCCCATTGTCCTCCTCTACGAGAACCTCATTTTCTCCATTATATCGGACAAACTTGCAGGATGTGGCGGTGAAGCCTAAAAGACAAGCACTTAGCAGGATGAGATACTTTTTCATATTATGCTGTAATTCAATTAATTAAATATATTCCTTAAGGTCGATTCCGAGGAGTTTTGCCCTGTTTATAAAGGCGGGAATCTCCTCCTTGATAAACTTGTCCAGTTCTGATTCCTGGATAGCTGAGATGGCATTGTCAGATACGAAGAAACCTATGCCGCGTTGGTTGTAGATCACCGATTTATTGGTCAGGATTTCATAAGATCTGGCGACAGTGTTCGGGTTGACTCCAATCTTTGCACCCCACTCCCGCACAGAAGGAATGCGGCTGCCCGGTGTCATCTCTCCGGAGAGTATCTTCTCGCAGATATTGTCTGCGATCTGGATGTAAATGGGTTTGTTGCTGTCGAATTCCATATCCTAATGTTTGATGGTTTTCATTCTGAAATAAAGAGCGGCAGATACCAGGCCCATCATAATCAGGTACCAAGAGTTGACGAAGATATTGATGGCTCTGACGGCATCATTGATGGTCCAGTTGCGGAAGATTCTGGCGAGATCATCATTGTCCAGCTCGGCTGTGCCGAAGATGGCGGCGAAGATGGATCCGACGATGCAGCCGAAAAGGAAGAGGCAGAGAATTGTCTTGCCGGCTTTAGACTTCTTGAAGAAGATTGCTCCGAGGGTGAAAATCAGGATGTTGCTGCACCAGTCAAAGAAAACCACTCCCGATAAATTGAAGGAGAAGTTGTCATCTCCCGGTTCCATCATCTTGAACATGTTGAATCCTTCGGTTGAAAGGAGATGGTTACCGTACTGGGCAGGGAAGCACAGGGCAAGAAGCGTATCGCTAAGAAGCAGAAGGCCGAAAAGGCAGGCCGGAAGCACAATCATGTTGATTATCATCATCGAGAGCCATTTCTCGAAGACAGAAGCCGGAAGCAGAATCCAGTTCGAGCCGGCTTTCTTTTCGGTAAGTTTACCGTAGGCCTTGGCCGGGAAAGTAATGATGGTAACGAGGACGGCAGCGATAATCGCGAGCACGCGTGCCGGAACCACATTGCCAGCCCATTCCTTCAGAAACAGTACCGAGAAGAGCTCGGTGAATACGAAAGCGATGATGGGAAGACATCCCAAAATCAGCAGAGAAAGACCGAACTGATTTCTCGCGTTGAAGAGATCGTACTTGAAGTACTTTCCGAAACGGTTGATATTGAATGTATTACTCATGGCTGAAGAGGGCTTTGATTGTTTCCTTGTTCTTGTTTACGGTGTTGAAGAGAGCCTCGATGTTGACCTTGCTGTCTTCTCCTGTGGTGTTCGGGTATACCTGGATGAAACCTCCCGGAAGCTGCTCGGTGTAAAGGGAGTTCGGATTCAGAGTGGTGCCGTAGTCGAAGAAGAGTTTGCGGCTGATCTCGTCGATGGTGGCGTTCAGCAGGGTATCCTGACGGTCGAGAATGATGATAGGGTCAATGATGTTCTCGAGGTCCCTGACCTGGTGGGTTGAAATCACGATGGTCGAATCCTCCAGGGTGTACTTCATAAGCGCTGTCCTGAACTGGGCCTTTGAAGGGATATCAAGGCCGTTGGTCGGCTCATCAAGATAAAGATACTTGGCGCCGCAGGCGAGGGCGAAAGAAATATAGGTCTTCTTGAGCTGGCCGTTGGACATCCTGGTCATCATCTGTTTTGGATCAACGTCAAACTCGTTGAGGATAATCATAAACTTCTCGTGGGAGTAGTTATCCCAGAAAAGCCCCGTGTTCTTAGCCCAGCTTTCGGCGCTGCAGTGTACAGGCACAACCTCGTCAGGGAGATAGTACTCATCCTTGAGGAAAGAGGCAAGCCTCTCGTGAGGAGTGAATCCGTCAATGTCGATGCTGCCCGATTGAGGTTTTTTGAGGCCGCTGAGGAGGGTCAGCAGGGTAGTTTTGCCTACACCATTCTCTCCCAGGAGGCCGTATATCCTGCCCTTTTCAAGGGTCATGTTGATGTTATTCAAGACCTGAGCCTTAGGATAACTGAATGCAAGATTGTTAATCTGTATCATGTCGGTGTGTTAGTTTATTAATACACTGCAAAGATAAGGATAAACTTTATTTCTGCAAATTTTTTTTGTGTTTTTTGCAAAAATATCCTCAATGCATAGAACGATGTGATTTTCGTCGGGCTTCTTTGACGGCCTGAGCTATCTTCGGCAAGTCATCTCGACGTGCGCAAGATTCCAGAAAACGCTCCCATACGATGTCTACTGCAAGCTGGCTGGGATGTACCAGGTCATCGGCGAAGAAGCGGTAGTCGCGCAGTTCGTCAAGGACTATCTCATAAGCCGGGAAGTAGGCGCAGCGGTCGGGGTATTCGCAGATGAGGCGGTCGCAGGCGAGCTGGAGCGCCGCCTTGGAGAGGGTGTTGGCGTGGGCACCCAGCGACAGGTGGCGGATAGGGGAGACGGTGAATATGAACTTCCTGCCCGGAAGGGCTTCTACTATTCCCCTGAGGGCGGAGAGGATCTCCTCCTCGCCGAGCCTGCGGTGGATGAAGTTCGAGGCGGGCAACTTCAGGCAGTTTGAGACCACTTGGCCGCTGGCAATATGCTCCCACACCCAGGCGGTCCCTAGGGTGATGATGATGCGGTCGGCAGCCGTGAGAGCGGCGCTGCAGCGCTCAAGCCCGGCGTTGGCGACCGAAAGGAACTCATCCTCGCACGCGCGCGCGAAAGACGTATGGTGGGAGAAGCTGCAAATGAGAGGCGAGCCCGCCCCCATCCTGACGCAGTCCTGCCGGGTGAACGGCAGCCCACTGACAAGGCGCTCTACGCTGCGTGCGATGGAGACGGGATTATAAAGGGTGCCGAAGGGGTTGATGCACACATCGAAGCCGCCGTCGCGCATTTTCGCCCCGACGGAGTCCGCAAAACAGCTGCCCAGCAGGACGTATGACGATGTCAAGGGGCAGTCAACGCCCAGCGGCAGGGAATCAATAGTGGTCGAAAGTTTCATATTTAGCTGCAAATATACTATCTTTGAGGATATGAAAGTGAATATCTTTGCCACGGCCCTGCTCTTTGCGGCTTCTCTCTTCAGCCTGAATATCAGCGCAAAGGAGAGAAAACTACATATTGTGACTACAGGCGACCTTCACGGTGCCTTCTTCCCCGTTTCATATCTTGAAGGCAATGCAGCCAGGCCGAGCATGATGGCTGTCAAAAGCTATGTGGACAGCCTGCGAAAGGCCGACGGCAGACGCAATGTCATCCTCCTGGATGCGGGTGACGCTCTCCAGGGCGACAATGCGGCATACTACTTCAATTATGTCGCCACCAAAGGCCCGCACATCCTCCCGCGTCTGTACGCTGAGCTGGGCTATGATGCCGTCACCGTGGGCAATCACGACTTTGAGACGGGACATCCCGTTTATGACAATGTCGCATCCCAGATGAGTTCCCTGTGTATTCCTTGGCTTGCGGCCAACGCACTTGAGACCTCCACCGGCAAGTCCGCTTTCGGCAGATATACCATCCTAAGGAAAGGGGGCGTGAAGGTAGCCGTTCTCGGTCTGACTAATCCCTGTATCAAAGACTGGCTCGACGAGTCACTCTACCGGGGTCTGGAGTTTGAGTCGCTCATTCCTTTCACCCAGAAGCTCATAGATGAAGTCCGTCAAAAGGAAAATCCTGATTATCTGATAGTTCTCACACACTCAGGTACCGGTAAGGGGGATGGATTCTCTCTGGAAAGCCAAGGCCTTGACCTGCTTGGCAGCCTGAAGGGAGCTGACTTGATAGTCGCTTCCCACGACCACGCTTCAACCGTTGTCCGTCAGGGCGATGTCTGTCTCGTGAATGCTGGAGCCCGAGCCGCAAGGGTGGCCCACGTGGAGCTGCAGATTGACTCGAAGACTTCCGCCTGCGAACTTTCCAAGGCTGAAATCGTCACTTTGGATCCTACCCGTTACGACAAATTGTTGTTTGAGAGATTTGAACGGGAGTACCAAGCCGTAAAACGCTTTACCCTCCGCCCTGTAGGCGAGCTTGAAATGCCCCTTTCCTCCAGAGCATCCTTTGCGGGAAAGTCAGACTTTATGGATTTGATACACACCGTGATGCTTGGTGCGGAAGGCGTAAGGGTATCCTTCGCAGCTCCGCTCTCGTACAACAACGTCATAAACAAGGGAACCGTCATCTACAACGATATGTTCTCAATCTACCAGTACGAGAATACCCTGGATGTGGTCCGAATGAGCGGAAAGGAGATAAGGGACTATCTTGAATATTCATATGACGGCTGGATCACTTCCGAAGATCCCGACCATGTGCTGAAGATTGTCAATCGCAATGACCAGAGAAGCGGAGCGCACTCCTGGTCCTTCGTCAACCGAAGTTACAATTTCGATTCGGCGGGAGGCTTGGTCTATACTGTAGATGTCACCAAACCTTACGGCCAGAGAATAAACATCATCAGCTTCGCCGACGGTCAGAACTTCAGCCCTGAGGAAAGCTATCTGGTTGCGATGACATCCTACCGCAGGAACGGCGGCGGCAACCTGCTCAGCAAAGGCGCCGGAATCCCCGAGTCCGAAATCTCATCCCGCGTCGTAGCCCACTATTCGGAGATTCGTGACCTGATCTACAATTACTTTGTCAGAGATGCCGACGGAGTGGTCAGGAAAAACGAAATCTCCGACAAGAGGATTGTCGGAGACTGGCGCTTCGTCCCTGAGGGACTTGCTGAGCGTAAGATTGAGGCTGATATGAAGCTCCTTTTTAGTGACGGAAACCTTTGAGTTTCTGCATCAGGGAGCCGTCAACAGCCATCTTCATCATTTTCTTCGTCTGTTCGAACTGCTTGAGGAGCTTGTTCACTTCCGCTATGGAGGTGCCGGAACCCTTGGCTATTCTCTGACGGCGAGAGCCGTTGATGCAGTCCGGATTTTCCTTCTCATAAGGAGTCATCGACTGAAGTATCGCTTCGGTTGACTTGAAGGCGTTGTCAGGGATGTCAACATCCTTGAGGGCCTTGTCCATACCCGGGAGCATTCCTGCGAGGTCCTTCATATTTCCCATCTTCTGAACCTGCCTGAGCTGGTCCTGGAAGTCGTTGAGGGTAAACTGGTTACGGGCAATCTTCTTTTTGAGGGCACGGGCCTGCTGCTCGTCATACTGCTCCTGGGCCTTCTCCACGAGGGAAACAACGTCACCCATACCAAGGATGCGGTCGGCCACACGTGCCGGATAGAAGATATCCAGGGCTTCCATCTTCTCGCCGCTGCTGACAAACTTGATAGGCTTGCCGGTCACGGCCCTGATAGACAGGGCGGCACCACCTCTGGTGTCACCATCCATCTTGGTCAGCACGACTCCGTCATAGTCTATGGCCTCGTTGAAGGCCTTTGCGGACTCGACTGCATCCTGACCGGTCATCGCGTCAACGACGAAGAGGCTTTCAGTAGGCTTGATCTCAGAGTGCAGGGTCCTGATTTCTTCCATCAGCTCGTTGTCGACGGTGAGACGTCCGGCGGTATCGACGATGACTACAGAGTAGCCTTCGCTCTTGGCCTTGGCTACTGCAGCCTTGGCGACGGTGACAGGATTCTTTTCACCCTCAAGGGAGAATACGGGCACTCCGACCTGCTCTCCGAGGGTTTTGAGCTGTTCGATGGCGGCTGGACGGAAGGTGTCGCAGGCAGCTAGCAGGACCTTCATTCCGCGCTTGCTTTTGACGTTGAGAGCGAGCTTTCCGGAGAAGGTGGTCTTGCCGGAACCGTTAAGACCGGCAACGAGGACAACGGCAGGGGTGCCCTTGAGATTGACCTCGCTGTGCTCTGCACCCATAAAGTCTGCAAGCTCGTCGTGGACGATCTTGACCATCATCTGCTGAGGCTTGACGGCTGTGAGCACGTTTGCGCCCATTGCCTTCTCTTTGACCCTGTTGCAGAAGTCCTTTGCGACCTTGTATGAGACGTCGGCGTCAAGCAGGGCCCTTCTGATTTCCTTTAGGGTCTCAGCTACGTTGACTTCAGTGATCTTGCCTTCGCCTTTGAGTATTTTGAACGACTTTTCAAGTCTTTCGGAGAGGTTTTCGAACATAAGCGTTTAAAATTAGCCTACAAAATTAACCACTTATCACAAGATTAGCAAGGCGGCTTCCTTCATCTTCTCCCTGATAAGGTCGTTGCACAGGTTTCCGAGGCTGCCGATGTGGCTGTGGCCGAGGTCCGAGGCCTTCAGGGATGAAGTGTCGCCTTTCGAATAGACAAACCTGCCCTCATTGACCTCGATGCCCACCTGCTTGTATGCCTCCCTGAAAGGAGTGCCCCCGAGGGTCCTGAGGTTGACTTCCTCTACGGTGAAGAGGTATTTGTACTTAGGGTCGGAGAGTATGTTTTCGTTTACCTCGATGTAGTCGAGCATATATGAGGCCATATCCAGGCATTCGTGCATCAGCTCGAGTTTCGGGAATAGCACGTCCTTGAGGAGCTGGTAGTCGCGGTGGTAGCCGTGGGCCATATTGCTGCACATCATCGAAACTTCGGCCTCAGTGGTGAGGATGCGGTTGCACTTGCCCCTCATTATTTCCCAGACATCAGGGTTCTTCTTGTGCGGCATTATGCTCGAACCGGTCGTGAGGTTGTCAGGGAAGTGGATGAAGCCGAAATTAGGGCACATATACATACAGCAGTCGGAGGCGAACTTGTTTAGGGTGAGCGCAAGACTGCCGAGGGCGGCGGCGACGCACTTCTCTGTCTTGCCGCGGCTCATCTGGGCAGCCACGCTGTTGTAGTGGGGATAGGCAAAGCCGAGCAGGTCAGTGGTCATCTGCCTGTCGAGTGGGAAGGAGTTGCCGTAGCCGGCGGCCGAGCCGAGAGGGTTCTGGTTGACCACCCTGTAGGCTCCGCCAAGCATATACATATCGTCCACGAGTGCCTCGGCATAGGCGCCGAACCACATTCCGAACGATGAAGGCATAGCTATCTGGGCGTGGGTGTAACCCGGCAGCAGCACTTCCTTGTACTTCTCCGACAGAGTCTGAAGCTTGTCGAAGAGCTCCAAGGTCTGCTTCTTGAGGGTCAGGAGCTCGTCTCGCAGGAAGAGCTTCAGGTCCACGAGGACCTGGTCGTTGCGCGAACGTCCCGAATGGATTTTCTTGCCCATCTCTCCCAACTCGCGGGTGAGCAGCAACTCCACCTGGGAGTGGATGTCCTCGACGTCGTCCTCCAGACGGAAATCCCCTTTGTCAATCCTGGAGGCGATGCGGTCAAGGGCGGCATCCAGGCTCTCAAGCTCTTCTGAACTGAGTAGCCCTATGGATTCCAGCATCCTGATATGGGCCTTCGAGCCCTGAACGTCGAAACGTGCGAGCTTGAGGTCCAGGATGCGGTCGTTGCCTACTGTGAATTCTTCTACCTTGTCTGTGGCAGCTGTGCCCTTACTCCAAAGTGTTGCCATATAAGTATTCTATAAATTCGATGTATTTATCTATTGCCTGCGTGATTTCATCCACGCGTATGTATTCGTCTCCGTGATGCGAGCGGGCAGAGTCTCCCGGTCCCATCTTGATGGCGTCGCACTCTGTCAGCCTTATCCAGTCCGAAGTGGTAGGGGAGGAGAAGGTGGCAATTCCGAGTGCGTCGGTGGCGCAAAGCAGCGGGGAACCCTCGCGGGTGGCGCTGGAACGGTTGCGCAAGTTTCTGGCTTTCAGCTCACTGCGGCAGCGACTCTGAAGCAGCGAGAGGATCTCTTCGTTGGTGTAGCAGTCGGTTGGGCGTATGTCCACGACGAAACGGCAGCAGTCGGGGATGACATTGTGAGCGCTGCCGGCGGAGATCTGGGTGACGCTCAGCTTTACCCGGCCCATCAGGGGCGAGACGCGGTCGAAGTCGTATGTGCGCAGGGCCTCGATGTCCTCGAGGGCGATGTATAGCGCATTGACACCTTCATCGCGTGCGGCGTGGCCGCTGACACCGTGAGCGGTGCCGTCAATGACCAGCAGCCCCCTCTCGCTGGTGGCAGCCCTCATTCCCGTCGGCTCGCCGACTATCACCCAGTCAGGCAGGCCATAG
Organism: Bacteroidales bacterium; assembly: GCA_016295245.1. Taxonomy (GTDB): domain Bacteria; phylum Bacteroidota; class Bacteroidia; order Bacteroidales; family UBA932; genus Cryptobacteroides. Next base: position 8,761 of record JAEDLO010000044.1, read on the forward strand.
CTGCTTGCAAGAAAGCCGTCAGGAGCATAGAGCCACGAGCTCCCGTCTTCCCCGGAGCGTTCCTCCTCGACCGTGAGGGTGAGCATAAGGTTTATGGGCAGATTTTCCCGTTCGTAGAAATGGGCGAAGGCGGCTATCATCGACACCACGCTTCCGCCGTCATCGTTGGCCCCCAGTCCCCATACAATATCGTCATCGATTCCGGGGTCGTGCGGGTCACGCTTGTAACTCGCGCAGGCCGGCACCGTATCGATGTGGGCGTCGAGAGCGAGGGTGCGATTGTCAGCAGAGAAGGAGCGGTTGACCGCGACGATATTGTTCCTCTCTCTGCGGTGCTCTATGCCAAGGGCGCTTAGCTCTGCGCTGATAAAGGCGCTGACCGCCTCTTCTTCGAAAGAGACGGACGGAATCCTGACCATTTCGCGCAGCAGCCGTATGTAAATGCCGTAATCCATCAGAGTGACAACTTGGTGCCCGCGTCAGGCTTGAGCAGGTCGTCGGAGTGTTTGATGGTGACTCCGGAGGCACCGCTGCGCAGGGCGTTGAAAGAGTTCTCCAGCTTGGGGATCATGCCTTCGGCTATCACACCATCCTTCTTGAGCCGCTCGAAGTCGGAAGGCTTGAGGCTCGGGATGACGCTGCCTTCGTCGTCGCAGTCCATCAGCACGCCTTTCTTCTCGAAGCAGTAGAGCAACTCGGCTCCAAGGGCGCAGGCAACGCTCGATGCGACCGTGTCGGCATTGGTGTTGAGCAGCTGCCCGCGGGCATCGTGATTGATGGCGCACAGTACCGGGACTATGCCCTGAGAGATCAGGGAACGAAGGAAATCGGCATTGACCGACTCTGGCCTGACATCTCCCACGAAGCCGTAATCTACGGTGGTCACACCGTCAGAAAGGGTCTTCGGGGCGCGCTTGCTCGCTTTGATTACATTGGCATCGCAACCCGCAAGGCCTATGGCGTTGCAGCCGCGTTTCTGAAGCAGCGCGACAAGGTTTTTGTTGCACCAGCCGGCATAGACCATAGTCACGACCTTGAGTGTTTCGGCATCTGTCACCCTGCGTCCCTCGATTTTGACCGGTTCCTGGCCGAGGGCTTTCTGAATCTTGCTGGCAAGCACTCCGCCGCCGTGGACGATGATCTTGTCTCCCTCGAGCCTGGCGAAATCGTCGCAGAAGCGTTCAAGCAGCTCGGGATTGTCAACTACGTTTCCGCCTATCTTGACAAGACGTATCATAGGCTTTCAAGCATCCTTTTCATTACTACCTGGGCGCTGACCACACGGTTGGCGGCCTCAGGAATCACAAGGCTGGTAGGCGCGTCGATGACTTCGTCGCTGACTATCATATTCCTCCTGACCGGAAGACAGTGCATAAAGTATGCATTGTCGGTTACTGCCATATGGGCGGCGTCCACAGTCCAGCTCATATCCTTCGAGAGGATCTGGCCATAGAGTGAAGGGTCGCTCACGCCCGGACAGCTCCAGTTCTTGGCATATACGAAATCCGCGCCCTCGAGAGCCTTCATCTGGTCATACTCGACGCGGGCGTTGCCGGCGAACTTCGGGTCCAGTTCATAGCCCTTAGGATGGGTAATCACGAAATCCACGTCGGCGGCGTTCATCCACTCGGCGAAAGAGTTCGGTACAGCCTGAGGAAGGGCCCTCGGATGAGGTGCCCAGGTGAGGACCACCTTAGGCCTGTCCTTTTTGCGGTATTCCTCGATGGTAATCAGGTCTGCGAAGGCCTGACAAGGGTGGACGGTAGCCGACTCAAGGCTGATGACAGGCTTGCCGCTGTACTGGATGAACTGCGAAAGCACGGTTTCGGCATAGTCGAACTCCCTGTCGCTCAGGCCGGCGAAGGAGCGTACGCCGATGATGTCGCAATAGCTTGCCATAACAGGGATGGCCTCGCGCAGGTGCTCCGACTTGTCGCCGTCCATCACTACACCCATCTCAGTCTCGAGTTTCCAACTGTCGGAACCGATGTTGAGCACTATTGGGTTCATACCCAGGTTGAGAGCTGCCTTCTGGCTGCTAAGACGGGTGCGGAGGCTGCTGTTGAAGAAGACGAGCATAATCGTCTTGTTCTCTCCCAGATGCTTCCAGGCGAAGGGATTTTGCTTGACCTCTCGTGCCTCTTCGAGGGCTGCCTTCAGGTCACCTATGTCCGATACGTGAAAGAAAGATTTCATATTATGCGTTTTGGAGAGTCTTGCTGAATGAGTTGATAAAGGTTCCGGCCTGGTCGAGGCTAAGGCAAAGAGGCGCCAGGAGGCGGACCATATTCTTGCCGGCGACGCCGGTGAAGATGTGCTTGTCGAAGAGCAGGTCGCGCCTGATCGGGGCGACTTCGCAGTTGAACTCTATGCCGAGCATCAAGCCCTTGCCCCTGACTTCCTTGATGAGAGGGGACTTCGGCATATTGTCCTTGAGGTATTCGCCTACCTTCAGGGCGTTGTCGATGAGCTTCTCTGACTCGATCACATCGAGGGTCGCAAGCGCGGCTGCCATTGCAAGATAGTTGCCGCCGAAGGTGGTGCCAAGCATACCCTTGGTCGCCTTGAATTCAGGCGAGATGAGGATGCCGCCGCAAGGGAAGCCGTTGGCGATGCCCTTGCCCAGGGTGATGATGCCCGGGCGGATGCCGTACCACTGGTGAGCGAAGAACTTGCCGGTGCGGCCGTAGCCGCTCTGGACCTCGTCAAGGATGAGGCAGGCACCCCATTTGCGGCAGAGGGCTTCAAGCTCCTTCATAAAGGCTTCGGTCGGCAGGTTGATGCCGCCGCAGCCTTGGATGCCCTCGATGATTATGCCCGCTACATCGCCTCCCTTGAGCACCTCCTCCACGCCGGCGGCGTCATTGAGTTCGCAGAAGCTCACTTTGTGGTGGGAGTTGAACGGCGAGACGATTGAAGGGTTGTCGGTAAGGGCTACTGCTCCCGAGGTTCGGCCGTGGAAGCTTTTGCGGAAAGCGATGATGCGGTCCTTGCCGGTGTGGAAGGAAGCCAGCTTGGCGGCGTTTTCATTGGATTCCGCGCCGCTGTTGTCCAGGAAAAGGCTGTAGTCCTCAAGGCCGCAGGCGCTGCCCAGACGGGTTGCAAGCTCCTCCTGAAGTGGGTTGCGCACGCTGTTGGAGTAGAAACCTATCTTGGAGAGCTGGTCTGTAAGGACTTCAATATAGTGGGGATGGCTGTGGCCGATGCTGATAACGGCGTGGCCGCCATAGAGGTCGAGGTATTCCTGACCCTTGTCGTCCCAGATTCTGCATCCCAAGCCTTTGACGGGGGTTACGTCAAAAAGTGAATATACGTCAAAAAGATTCATTCTTGTGCTGTTTAAAAGGCCGAAGCCTTGAGTTTGAGGCCGGTCTTCTCGTCCAGTCCGAATATAAGGTTCATATTCTGGACGGCCTGGCCGGAGGCTCCCTTGAGGAGATTGTCTATGATGGAACTGATTACGAGCTTGCCCTCGTGTTTCTCGACGCTGACTATGCATTTGTTGGTGTTGACCACCTGCTTGAGGTCGATAGGCTTGTCGCTTACAAAGGTGAATGCGGCGTCGCTGTAGTAGTCTTTATAGAGCTTGAGGGCTTCTTCTCCGTCAAGCGGGCAGTCCACGGTGGCGCTCACGAAGATGCCTCGGGCGAAATCGCCCCTCATAGGCACGAAGTTAACTGCAGGCCTGAGCCCGCCCTGGACATTGCCGAGGTTGCGGCAGATTTCCTTGAGATGCTGGTGCTCGAAGACCTTGTAGGTAGAGAGATTGTTGTTTCGCCAGCTGAAGTGGGTGGTGGCTCCCGGCTTGACGCCGGCTCCCGTTGAACCCGTGATGGCGGTGACATTCACCTCCCTGTCCAGCATACCCTTCGAAGCGAGGGGAAGGAGCGCAAGCTGGATGGCTGTGGCGAAACAGCCGGGATTGGCAATCAGGGAGGCTTTCCTGATAGACTCCCTCTGCATCTCCGGCAGACCGTACACGTAGCCCTCTGATTCGTCGCGGAAGTCCTGGGCCAGATCGACCACCTTCAATTTTTCCGGCCTGTGGTTCTCCGCCCAGAAAGCGGCGCTCTTGCCGTGGGCAGAACAAAGGAACAGGACGTCTGTTGCGTCAAGGTCGTAAGTGTCCGAGAAGACAAGCTCCGTATCTCCGAAAAGACCTTCGTGGACCTCGTAGATCTTGTTTCCGGCGTTGGACGAAGAGTGGACGAATGCGATTTCCACCTCAGGATGGTTCACCAATATCCTGAGCAGCTCTCCGGCAGTGTAGCCGGCGCCTCCTATGATGCCCGCCCTAATCATTCGGAAGTTCGTCTTTGTGGCTGAGGTAATAAGCCCTGAGCGCGGTTGAACTTACCTTGATGAAGCCCTTGGCGTCCTCTGAGGTCCAGCCCTTGGCTCCCTCGCCGTACTCGCCGAGCTTGTTCTTCACCAGATCGTCAGGGGAATCCACGCCGACGGTAGAGAAGCTGTAAGGGCGGAGTTCGAGGGTGACGGTGCCGTTGACATTGCGCTGGCTGCTTTCAAGCATAGCCTCGATGTCGCGCATCACCGGCTCCAGATACTGACTCTCGTGCAGGAACATTCCGTACCAGTTCGCAACCTGGTCCTTCCAGTACTGCTGCCACTTGCTGAGGGT
>JAEDLO010000045.1 GCA_016295245.1 Bacteroidales bacterium
CCTATGATGCCTATATGATGTCGCGCATCGCCGCCGCCCTCGGAAAGCAGGATGACGCCCGCCGCTACGAGCAGCTCTGGCAGAACGTCAAGGCCGCATTCGTGAAGACCTACATCGACAAAGAAGGCTATACTGTTGCGCCTAAGGGGGACGGCACCGTGCGCGTGGACACCCAGACCTCCTACGCTCTGCCGCTGTACTTCGGCCTTCTGGACGGAGAGCTCAGGGACCTGTGCGCGGCGAAGCTTGCCCGCAACGTCAGGGAGCACGGCAACAAGCTGACTACCGGCTTCATCGGCACCCCTTACCTCTGCTCTGCGCTTTCGGCAAGCGGCTATGACGAGCTTGCCTACGCCCTCTTCGAGCAGCGCGAGTATCCTTCCTGGCTCTACTCCGTACTTCAGGGAGCGACCACAATGTGGGAACGCTGGAACAGCTATACCATCGAAAACGGCTTCGGCCCCGTCGATATGAACTCCTTCAACCACTACGCCTACGGTTCCATCGCCGAGTGGATGTATGCCCGCTGCCTTGGAATCGGGAGGGACGAAAATGCTCCGGGTTACAGGAACATCCTGCTGAGCCCGACTCCGGGAGGCAGCCTCAGCTATGCTTCCGGAGGCTTTGAAACCCCTCAGGGTGTAGTCAGGAGCGCGTGGAAGCGCGAAGAGGGCCGTGTGGCTTACAGCTTCACCATCCCTGCCGGCAGCACCGCCGACCTTAGCCTTCAGGCACCTTCGAAGCGCGCGATGAAGCTGCTCAAGGGCAAGGAGGGCGCCGGTCGCATCAGCTATGCAGACGGTCGCGTAAGCACCCGTCTTGGCAGCGGAGAATACGAGATTGAAATAACTCTGCAATAATGAAAGAATATATCAATCAACATTCAGACAGGTTCCTTGAGGAACTATTCTCTATCCTCAGGATACCTTCGGTGAGCGCCCAGAGCGCCCACAGGGAAGATATGTACAAATGCGCTTCAGCCATCTCCGACCTGCTTCTCAAGGCGGGTGCGGACGAGGCCGGGGTCTGCGACACGGCAGGCCATCCGGTGGTCTTCGCACGCAAGACTGTTGACCCGAAGGCAAAGACGGTGCTAGTTTACGGCCACTATGATGTCCAGCCTGCAGAGCCGCTCGAGAAGTGGAACAGCGATCCTTTCGAGCCGGAAGTTCACGACGGCGCTATCTGGTGCCGCGGAGCCAATGACGACAAGGGCCAGCTTTTTATGCATATCAAGGCTTTTGAGTACCTGCTCGCCACGGGGCAGCTCCGCTACAACGTGAAGTTCCTCTTCGAAGGCGAGGAGGAAATAGGAAGTCCGTCCCTGCCGGCCTGGGTCAAGGCCAACAAAAAACTGCTCAAGGCTGATATCTGCCTTGTCAGCGATACGACGATGATTTCGGACAAGGTGCCTTCGATCAACTGCGGAATGCGCGGTCTGAGCTATTTGGAAGTCAAGGTGACCGGACCGAACAAAGATTTGCATTCGGGCCACTACGGCGGCGCAATCGCCAACCCGATTCAGGTCCTCTGCGAGATGATTTCTTCGCTTATCGACGAGGATGGAAGAGTGACCGTGCCGGGCTTCTATGACGAGGTCGTGGAACTGAGCCACGCGGACAGGAAACTCCTTGCCAAGGCGCCTTTCGATATGAAGGAGTACAAGGAATTCCTCGACATCAGGGAAGTGCGCGGCGAGAAGGGTTACAGCACCCTGGAGCGCACCGCTATCCGTCCTTGCCTGGACGTGTGCGGCATCTGGGGCGGCTACACGGGGCAGGGATCCAAGACTGTGCTGCCTTCCGAGGCTCACGCCAAGATTTCGATGAGGCTGGTGCCTAACCAGCGCAGCGCCAAGATCACCCGCCTGCTCAAGAAGCACCTGCTTGCCATAGCGCCGAAGTGCGTCAAGGTGGAGGTCACTGAGTATGAGGGCGGCGACGGCTTCCTCATCCCTATCAGCTCTACGGCATACAGGGCCGCTTCGCGGGCAATGGCTGAAGTATACGGCATCGAGCCCGTCCCTTCGCGCGGTGGCGGTTCCATCCCTATTCTTGCTGAGATTCAGAAGATTCTGGGCATCGACCCGCTGCTTATGGGATTCGGGCTCGAGAGAGACACCATTCACTCGCCGAACGAGAGCTTCCTGCTCCGCCAGTTTTACGCCGGAATGGAGTCAATAGCCTTGTTCTACCGCTATTGGGAGGATTAGCCGGCTTATCTGCGGAGGCTGTGACTAGCCAGGTTGAGGCGATATTTGAAAGTACGGTTGCCGTGATAATAACTCATCGAGATTGTGTTCGCATCGTCGAAAGAGATGCTGTTGAGCAGACGGTCTTTCATTGAATTCTTGCACTCAGGCTCCACCCAGGCGAGGACATAATCGTCGCTTGCCTTGCGATAAACCACTATGACGGTATATCCGTCAGTATCGAAGAGGGCTGCGCCATATTTGGCGGACCTCTTCTTCTTCTTTACGTTTGCATATTGGCTGACAAGAGAACTCTCTTTCTGGATTATGTTGAAATCCAGCTTGGTGGCGCTTGTCAGTGCCTCAGGATTGTGATCATTCCACCACTGTATGGCGGCAAGGGTCAGGTATTTCTCCTCCGGGATTGCGACAAGGGCGGAGTTCTCGTTCAGACTCTGGACCAGCAGTCTCATCTGCGGCCTGTTGAGCCCTGAGAGAAGCTTCTCGTTGGAGCGTCCGTAAATCTTGTAGGAGAGATTGTCGGAAGCTTTCAGGATATTGTCTCCGCTGAAGCTTGCTGTTCCCAGTTCATCAGTCTGGGGAGCATAGTAGGCTGCTGTATAGCTTTGCTTCTGCCCCTGGGCGTCTTCCATCAGGTAGTTGAAGAACAGATAGCGTATTCCCTTGATGCTGACGACTTTGGCCTCGTCTGCAAAGCGTCTTGAGCTCATTCCTTCCGCGTCTGCTGCAGGCGCCTCGTAGCTGCCGCTCAGAGTCCAGCCGCCGGACCCTTTCTCAAGGGTGCAGATGCGTATCTGACTGATGTCCAGCCCCTCGCCGCTCAGGCAGATGCCGTAGATCCTGTCAATGGCCTCCCTGCGGTCGGCAATGGCCAGATAGTCGCAGCCAGCAGGAAGGAAATCCTTGAGGATGGCGGCAGCCTGATCTTCGCTATAGGGAGTGATATTGAGAAGGGTGTCCTTACGGGCGGCAATTTCTGCTGAATAGACTGAAGACGGATACTTCTTGAGGAACTTGTCAAAAGCTGCCACTGAAGGTTTGGCGAGAGTCTTGTTGTATAGCTTGGTTTCCGCCTTTGTCTGGGCGTTGAGGACCGAAACTGCTGCACAGAGCAGGATTGCGGCCAGGGAGAATTTCTTTAGCATTACAGATAAGTGTCAAAATAGTCGGTAATCTTTGTGTAGAGGTGAACCCGGGCCCTGCTGACCATATTGTGCTCTTCCAGCGGGTAAGGGAAGTAATCAATCTGCTTCTCGGCCTTAATGCACTCCTGGACAAAGTTAAGGGAGTGCTGCCATACTACAGTCGGATCGACGGCTCCCTGGCAGATGAGCACCCTTCCGCTCAAGTCCTTTGCCTTGCTCAGCAGGGAAGTGGAGTTGTAGCCCTCAGGGTTGGTCTGGGGTGTGTCCATATAGCGCTCGCCGTACATCACCTCGTACCACTGCCAATCAATAACCGGGCCGCCCGCGACGGCTACCTTGAAAAATCCCGGGTTCGAGCAGGCGAGGGTCAGGGTCATAAAGCCTCCGTAACTCCAGCCGTGGACGCCTATGCGCTCGCGGTCAATCCACGGACAGCGGTCCAGCAGCGCGCGTATTCCCACCATCTGGTCTTCCGCCTCCACCTTGCCGCACTGCCTGTTGATGGCCTTTTCGAATGCGGCGCCGCGATTCGGAGTACCCCTGTTGTCCTGGACGTAAACGACATAGCCCTTCTGGGCCATCATCATTTCCCACATCCTGATATTGCCCAGCCAGCTGTTGCGGACGAGCTGGGTGTGGGGCCCTCCATATACATAGACGATCAGAGGATATTTCTTCGAAGGATCGAAATCCCTCGGATAGAAGAGGCGGTAGTAGTTGTCGCTGACTCCGTCCGAGGCCTTGACCGTGCCCATTTCAACCTTGCACTGGGCATATTCGTCCAGAGGGTCGGTGGCGGTCAGGATGCGGTCTATGATGGAGCCGTCGGCATTTTTGACCAGGGTGACTCCCGGCACGTTGAAGCTGCTGTAGCGGTCGATGAACTTTGAGCAGTCGGGTGACATCGAGATATTGTGCCAGCCTTCTTCGTAGGTAAGCCTTCTGGGTTTTCCGAAGGGTTTACCCCACTTCAGCTGTATCCTGAAAAGATGGTTCTCGACAGGGGAGACCTCGGCTGAGGTGTAATAGATGTAGCGCCCGTCGTTGGCGACATACTCCACGTCGGCGTTGCACTCGGTCAGCCTGCTCTTGATGCCGAGAGTGTCGCATAGATAGAGGCTCTTGTAGCCGTCCCTGTTGTCGGTGCGGTAGATGAAGTTGTAGCTGCCCTTGATGAAGTGGATGGGGTCCTGGGGCTCCACCCAGCTGTCGTTGTGCTCGCTGAGGATGGTACGCACGAAACTTCCGTCATCCGCGCGGTACATATTCAGTTTCATATCGTGCTGGCTGCGCGAAAGAACCTGGATGAAGACGTATTTGCTGTCAGGCGACCAGCTGATGTTGGTCAGATAGCGCTCGCTGTCGAAGTCGTCGGCGCGGACTGTGGTGAGTATCTCCCCGGTTGTGTTGCAGATGCACAGACTTAGCTGCTCTGAAGGCATCCCGGCCATAGGGTACTTGATGCTCTTGACCGTTCCGGTGCGGGAAGTGATGTCGATGAGAGGATAATCGGTGACGGCAGACTCATCCTTGCGGTACACGGCGAGCAGCTTGCCGTCCGGCGAAGGGAACACGCCCTTGCTGATGCCGAACTCGTTGCGGCTCACGACCGTGCCGTAGCTGATCTGGGGGTCGTCGCTCTGGGGGAGGATGTAGCTTTCAGGCTCGGGCCTCCAGCTCTTGCTCAGCGATCCGAATGGGTCCCATACGAGATGCACCCTTTCGGGATAGACGGAATTGGGAGCCTGGCCAACGGCTTCCTCGACGGTAAGCAGGCGGGCATTCGGATTCCCTGCCGGGTGAGTGGCTATGACTCCCGCTGCGAGCAGTGAAATAAGTATCGCACCCATCAGAGACTCTCCCCGCCGCTGATTATTGGAATCTGGGTAGTGGTGGCTGCAGGGGTGACAGAAATGATTTCGTCAACTACATAACGCTGCATACCTCTCCACGGAAGGGCTCCTCTGTACTCTCTGTAATGGAGCTCGACATTCTTGCCGCTGCAGCGCATCAGAGAATCTGCAAGCTCCTTATCGGTGACGGAGAATTCGAATTCGTTGGACTGGAGATTACCGCTCTTCTTGCCGCTCTTGAAGCCGGTCTGAATCAGGCGGCCTTCATAAGTTTTCCAAACCCATCCCTTGTATACGAGCTGGTTGAGTTCTCCTGCCTTGACACCTTCGCCGAAGACAAAATAGAACTTGATGTAGATGAATGCGGCCAGAGCAACGATGAGAATCGCGCTCGTCCAGGTGATGATTTTTCCTTTTGTTGTCATTTCTCGGAAAATTATAAATTTATTTGCTGCGTCAAAGATAATAAAAATGGACCGAAGCACCTTGTGCTCCGGTCCTGAAAGTCTATCGTATCGTCAAGAAAATTATTTCTTGCGAGCCTTGTATCTCTGGTAGAACTGGTCAACGCGGCCGGCTGTGTCGACAATCTTCATCTTGCCGGTGTAGAAAGGGTGAGATGTGTTGGAAATCTCAAGCTTTACCAATGGGTACTCAACGCCATCAATAACGATGGTCTCCTTTGCGGTTGCGCAAGAACGGGTGATGAATACCTCTTCGTTTGACATATCCTTGAAAGCTACAAGACGGTAGGTTTCGGGATGAATTCCTTGCTTCATAATATTTATTGGTTTAAAATGCGCGCAAATATACGGCTTTATTTAATATTTTCAAAATAATAGACATAAAAAAGAAATGAGTTGTGACCGTCACGGCGACAACTCATACTAACCACATAATTAATAACACTAAAACTAATAACCAATAGGTTGATGGGCCAGAACGGTCACTTGCTCAACCCGAGTACAAAGGTACAACAAAAAATTATTTCTGCAAATTTTTTTTGAATTTTTTTAATAAAGTTTTGTAAAAAAATTCTGAAGGCTCAATCTCAAGCGATTAGAAGCCTTCAGAATAGTTGAAAAATAGGAATATAAGAGTCTATTTCTTGTTGATGTCGATGAAAGGAATAGCTCCGCCTCCGTTGTAGGTAGGCAGGACTCCGTCCCATTTCTGGATGGCATCCTGACGGACGAGCAGTTCGTTCAGGGAAGCGGCGACGGTCCTGTTGTAGTAGGCCTCGCCGTCGGCTTTGATCTTCAGGGCGGCAGCCTCACCTTCGGCCTTCGCGATAGCAATCTTGGCGTTGGCTTCGGCTTCCTTGACCTGGTTCTCTGCACGCAGGGCGCTCTGGATGGCTGCGTTCTTCTCGTCAATCATCTTGCGCAGGGACTCCGGCGGGGTGATCTGGGAGGTGAACTCCTTGACAATGAAGCCCTCGTCGTTCATTGATTTCTCGAGCATCGCCCTGACCTCGGCCTCGAACTTGGCGCGGGACCCCATCAGTTCGTCAGAGGTATAGCCGTTGGCCACGATACGGTATGCATCATAGATGCAGGTGCGCATATAGCCGGCCTCTATATCCTGCAGAGGGCGGCGGTAGGTGGCGAACACCTTGGCTGCCATATCCCTGTTGAGCTGGTAGGCGAGTACCGGATCCATCTCAAAGATGGCGGCATCCTTGGTGGTGACGGTAAATGGAGCGTAGTCAACCCTCTGGATATAAACAGGATATGTATATACGGCAGTGGTTATCGGGTTGAAGAAGGTCCATCCGCTGACAGGAGTGGCCTTGAGAGTTCCCTGTTCGGTGAGGGCGAATTTCTTGAACTTGATGCCGACTTCCGACGAATCAACGACGGTGCAGCAGGACAGACAGAGGATGATAGCCAGAACTGTTCCGGCTATTGCGAGCACGTGGCTCTTCTTGAGAGTAAAGTTTGCCATTTGACAAATATATAAGGTTATACTTTGCAAATATAACAATTATTACAGATTGAAGCACTCCAGTATGCTGACCAGATTGCGGAGGTCCCTTTCGTTGCCCAGGGCGGCGACATAGGCTTCATACCACTGGGAAGTCTCCTGAATGTAGTCCACCATTGAGATTTCACCTCCATGAAGGGCGGCGAGGGCGAGAGCGGGACCGCAAGCGTCAGTCAGAAGCGTTTCGTATTCTCCGGCCAGGGCCTTCATCCTCAATGCATTGGAGTAGGTGGCCTTGAGGGAGTTGTAGCAGCGGGATGCGGCGTCCCTCTGCTCAGCCTTTGCCGACAGTTCCCTTGCCCTGGCGGCCTTGACGCGGCCCTTGTTTTCCCACAGGGGTATGCTGATGCTTCCCTTGATACCCTGCAGGGTGGTGCCGAGTATGCGCTCTGAGGCGTAGCCCAGGGAGAACTTCGGCAGATTGTCGGCGATCTGGAGTTTGGTCTGCGAGGCGGCCAGTTCCACTTCTTCCCTTATGGACAGAAGCTGGGGGTTCCGTTCTGAGGCCTCGGCAAACCAGCTCTCGAAGTCATCGGGAAGCAGCACCTGCTCGAAACTGTCCATTACAACATCTATGTCCATTCCGCCCGCAATGCGTTTGAGTTCGCTTTTGGCGAGTTCGTGCAGGGTCCTGTTCTCCTCGTAGGCGGACTTTGCCCTGAGGACTTCGAGCCTGACCTTCTGGAGATCCATCTTCGAGACGCTGCCGGAAGACTCGAGGCTTTCCCAGGCTTCCATCAGCGCCTTGGCGTTGTCATAAATCTTTCCCAGCTCGCGCTCAAGGCAGTTGTGATAGATGAGGTCATAATAGACCTGCGAGGCCTCGAGCATCACGCTCTGGTATTCCATCCTATAGTTGTATTCGGCAAGGCTGCACTCCCTGTCGGAGAGGCGGCGCTTCCAATAATAGACGCTGGGGAAATCGAAGCTCTGGTTGAATGCTATGTCGATGCGGTTGCCCGTCTGGGGAGAGTCTCCCCAGAGGTAGCCGAGTTCGAGTTCGGGGTTGGATGGGTTAAGCCCGGTTCTGGCTTCGAGCTTTTCGGCTTCGGCCCTGCTGCGGGCGGCTTTCAGGGAGAGATTGTGTTCCCCGACTGTCTTGAGAACATCCTGCAGGCTTTGTGCTGAGGCGGAAAGCCCCAGCATCATCATTCCTATTATAATATATCGTTTCATTTTGAGTTCTTTTTCTTGTCGTACCACTGATAGATGACAGGCATCACGAAGATGTTCAGCAGGGTTGAGGTCACAAGACCACCGAGCACCACTGCCGCCATAGGGCTCTGGATCTCATTGCCGGACTCTTCGCCGTTAAGGACGAGCGGAATGAGGGCCAGGGCAGAGGTGAGGGCTGTCATCAGGATAGGGTTGAGCCTGTCCGCAGAGCCTTTGATGATGGTCTCGTGAAGAGGGGTCCCAAGGGCTCTGAGATGGGTGTAGCGGCTTATGAGCAGCACGCCGTTGCGGGTGGCGATGCCGAAAAGTGTGATGAAGCCGATGATGGACGGGATGCTCACTACGCCCGAACTTACCCAGACGGCGAATACGCCTCCGATCAGGGCGAGCGGCAGGTTGACAAGCACGATGGCCGACAGGCTCACGCTCCTGAACTCCAGGTAGAGCAGCAGGAAGATGACCAGGAAGGCGAGGATGGTGGCGAGCACAAGGGTGCGGCTTGCGTTGCGCGCACTTTCAAACTGGCCGCCATATTCGATGCGGTAGCCTTCCGGCAGGCTGATGTGTTCATCCACAGCCTTGCGTATGTCTTCCACCACGCTGCCCACGTCGCGTCCGCTGACATTGGCGGATACCACCAGCTTGCGCTGCACATTCTCCCTGGAGATGGTGTTCGGGCCGCTGGATGATACGATGTCGGCGACCTCGCTGAGCGGTACTTTGGTGCCGAAGCCAGTGTCTATCAGGGCGTTGCGTATGCCTTCGAGGTGGTCGGTATACTCTTCGTCGAGGCGCAGTACGACGTCATAGCGGCGTTGCCCCTCATAGATGTCGGAGAGTTTCTCCCGGGCGAAGGCAAGGTTGATGAAGCGGTTGAAGTCGTCCATACTGATGCCGTTGGCGGCAAGGGCCTGGCGGCGCGCCCGGATCTGGATTTGCGGGGTCTGGTCCTGCTGCTCCACGCTCACGTCAACAAGGCCTTCGATGCCTGCTGTGGCGTCCTTGATGGAGTTGCCGATGAGCTTGAGCCTGCTGAGCTCCGGGCCGAAGATTTTGATGGCGATGGCGGCCTTGGTGCCCGAGAGCATATGGTCGATGCGGTGGCCGAGAGGCTGCCCGACGGTTACGGCTATGCCCGGGATGGAGCCCAGACGCCTGCGCGCTTCATTGAAGACTTCGTCGCGCGAACGGTCGCGCAGGGTGAAGTTGACCTCGATTTCGGCACTGTTGGTCGCCTGCGAGTGTTCGTCGAGGTCGCCGCGTCCGGTGCGCCTGGCGGTGCTGGTGACTTCAGGTATGCTCAGCAGCTCCCTTTCCATCAGTTTGCCGAGTTCATTGCTGACTTCCAGCGAAGTGCCGCTCTTGCAGACGGCGGAGATGGTCATCGAGCCCTCGTTGAACTCCGGAAGGAAGCTGCTTCCCAGTGTGAAGAAGACTGCGATGGCACCGACGGTCAGCGCCAGGGTGAGCCCGATGACGGTCTTCTTGTGGGCGAGCACCCATTCCAGAGCCTTGGCATACCAGCGCGACAGCAGGCTTGAAAGGAAGCCTTCGCGCTTGTTGCGCTCCAGGTAGGACTCTTTTGAGAGCAGGTCTCTGCATAGCAGGGGAGTGACGCTCATCGCAACAAGCAGGGACATCGCCAGCGCAATGATGAAGGTGATGCCAAGAGGCCTGAGCAGCCTGCCTTCCATACCTGAAAGGAAGAAGAGAGGGGTGAAGGCGACGATGATGATGAGCGTGGCGTTGATTACCGAAGATCGGATTTCGCGAGATGCGTCAAATACGACATCGAAGGCGCTGCGCCGCTGCCCGGCAGGGAGAAGATGGTTCTCCCGAAGCCGCTTGTACACATTTTCGACGTCGATGATTGCGTCGTCGACCAGGGATCCTATGGCTATGCACATTCCTCCCAGGGTCATCGTGTTGATGTCCATCCCCAGCAGATTGAGCACGATGAGGGTGCCCAGCAGTGAGAGCGGGATGGCGAAGATGGAGATGAGCGTAGTGCGGAAGTTGCCCAGAAAGAGGAAGAGTACGATAATGACGAAGATTGCGCCTTCAATCAGCGCCCTGCCGACGTTGGATACGGAAGCCTGGATGAAGTCGGCCTGCTGGAAGACGTGCGAGTCGATGGCGATGTCCTCAGGCAGCGAGCGTGAGATCTCCTCGAGACTCTTCTCGATGGCGCGGGTGACTTTGAGCGTGTTGATGTTGGGCTGCTTGCTGATGGAGATGATGATGCCTTCCTTGTTGCTGACGGAGCCGTAGCCCATCTTTCGGGCGGCGCCGATTTCCAAACGGGCGACGTCTGAGAGCATAACAGGCTTGTCGCCGCTCAGCTTCACCAGCGAACTGCCCAGCTCCTCCAGGTCGGTGCTGCGGGCAACTCCGCGCAGGGCGTACTCGTTGCCCCATTCGCGCAGCACTCCTCCCTCGGTGTTGACCGAAAGAGTGCGCCCGACGGCCTCGATTTCCGCCATTGAAACCCCGTAGGCGAGCATCCTGGCAGGGTCGGCGATAATCTGGTATTCCTTCAGGTCGCCGCCCATCACGGTCGCCTGCGACACTCCGCCGGTGGCGAGGATTGCGGGGGCAACCACCCAGTCGGCAAGATCGCGCAGCTCCATCAGGCCTGTGCTGTCGGCGGTCATTCCTACGAAGATGATTTCACCCATCACACTGGATTGAGGGGCAAGTACGGGCGTGATGCCCTCCGGAAGGCTCTCTGCGAGGGTGACCATCTTCTCGGAGACTATCTGCCTTGCGCGGTAAACGTCCATACCCCAGTCGAACTCAACCCAGATGAAGGAGTAGCCGTAAAGGGAAGTGGAACGCACGCGGCGGACGTTGGTGGCGCCGCTGACGGCGGTCTCGACCGGGAAGGTTACAAGCCTTTCGATTTCCTCGGCGGACATACCGTTGGCGTCACACATTATCACGACAGTCGGGGCTGTCAGGTCGGGGAATACGTCCACGTCCATCTTTCTGGACGAGACTATGCCTCCTGCTATCACCAGTACCGCACCAAGCAGTACCAGCAGCCGGTTCTTCAGGGAGAACTCAATGATTTTATTCAGCCAGTTCATAACTCTGAAGGTTTATTCTAATGTGCGTGACCTGCGTGGGGGTCAAGGCCGCCTGCCGACTGGGCAAGACGTACCAGAGCGGTTCCACGGCTTACTACTCTCTGACCGGCGTCAAGGCCTTCGAGGATCTCTGCCCTCAGTCCGTCAGTGCGGCCGACCTTGACCTGGGTCTTCTCGAAGAAGATCGGGGTTAGCTGCCTGTAGACGAACCACGCGCCCATCTCCTCAATCAGCGCACTCTGGGGCACGCAGACTGCTTCCTGCCCGCCAGAGGTCAGAAGGGTGGCGTCGGCAAAGCTGCCGCTTACAAAGCTGCCGTTGTTGCGTATCTCAAGGCATACGCTCAGCAGCGGGCTGGCTGCCGTTGCTGACCTGGCAACTGAAATGATTCTGCCGCCAAGCTCGGCGAGGCTGTAGGTCTTGCCTTCATAGCTGATGTTGGCGTCCACCACGCTCTGCAGGCTGCGGCCGTAACGCGGCTGGACAAGCAACTCGAGCATCAGGTGAGAGTCGTTGCAGACTGTGGCGAGTAATTGCCCCTCCTGGACGAAGTCGCCGTTGGCGACATAGACGCTCTCGATATATCCGCTTTGCGGGCTGAGCACCTTCTGGGCATCGCCTGAGATGTTGGCGGCAAGGTTTTCGTAATTGGCGCGGGCGGTCTCGTATGCGGCCTTTGCGCTGCTGAGTTCGGCCTTTGAGACTATGCTCTCCGGCAGGCTGCTCTTTCGCTTCCATTCGCTTTCCGCCCTTTCAAATTCGGCCTGGGCCTCCTGGAGCCTGACTCCAAGGTTGGAGAGGGCGAAGCCCTTGCTGCTGATGTACATAAGGGTCTGGCCTTCGCTGACACTGCGTCCCGGCAGAAGCGCCCCCTCAGAGAGGAGAGCTGCTCCGGCGGAGCGGGCGATGACCGAAGTTCCGGCGCCCTGAACAGGGGAGAGCCGGCCTGAAGCCTTGATGGTCTGGCCGATTGTCTCGAGGCGGCTCTCGTCAGTGCGGAAATCCAGCTTCCAGCTCTGCTCCTTGGTGAAAGCGACACCGTTGCTGCTCGAAACCTGAGCGCGCTCAGCCGCCTGGTCGGCTTCGTGGTGGTCGGCGTACACCGTGATCGGGATGCTTAACGGGCGGAAGCCTTCCACGGTGATTGTCAGGCTGTCCTGCCCGGCGCGGGATGCTTCCATACAGAAAGCGAATTCGCCCTCTGAAAGCTCGCCGCTGCAGTTGCCGCAAAGCTTAGAGCTGACGGTTATGCGGGCGGCGTCAAGCGGCTTGAAATCCGACAGGCGTGTGACGTGGGCTATGATTTCGGAATGGCTTGAGGCGCTCAGGGGTTCGGCGGCGAGGAAGATTTCAAGTTCGTCACTGTAGGATGCGAGCAGGAACTTCTCGTGTTCGTGGGCGTGTTCGTGTTCGTGGGAGCTGGCCTCGTGGGCGTGCTCTTCGCGGGCAGGATTGGTGTGGTTGTGGCAGGCTGTGCACAATAGGGCGCAGACCAGGGCCAATGCACTTATCTGTTTCATATAGATGATAATAATTCGGGT
>JAEDLO010000127.1 GCA_016295245.1 Bacteroidales bacterium
AAAAATAACGGCGGGAAAGACAAAGTTTTAGCTTACCTTTGTGAAACTATTATTGTTGGTAAATGAAATTGAAGCATTTCTCTATTCTTACACTTCTGCTTCCCCTGTTATGTCAGGCTCAACCGAAAGGTCAACCGTCCCGCCAGGGCTGGTTTCTCGGACTGGACGCCGGAGTTCCCCTTTCTCATAGTTCCTTTTCCTCCTTCGCACAAAGCGGCCCACACCTCGGTTGGACTTCCGGCCTCAATGCAGGCTACAACTTCAACTCGATAATCGGGCTTGAAGCCGACTTCGGATTAGGCCAGAGCAATATGGCAGTCGGCAGCCCGTGCATCGACGCCAACTACTACCTCGGCGCGGACGGCAAGCTCTACTACGCCGCCGTGCTCGGATTGGACTCCTGGAAGTTCAAGGATTTCAAGTCAAGAGTTTCCTATCGCCGCTACGGCCTGAGCGCAAACATAAACATCCTCAGCCTCATCCCGGCCACGGCAGGCAGCCGCTGGAGCCTCGAACTGAGCCCCCGCATCTCAGCATATAGCACAAGAGAGACAATGGTCTCCTTCGCTGACGGCGCCCCATTGACCACAAATAACGGCTACCCCTTGACCACAAAGAGCGCCAGCGCCTCAACCACAAACGACGGCAGCCGCCGAATGGCCGCTGACCACAGCACCATCCACTTCGGCTACGGCGCCGCCATCAAGGCTTCATACAGGCTCTCGGAGCTCCTTAGCCTCGGCCTCAACTCACGCTTCACCGCCCTCACAGGCAAGGGAATCGACGGCATTCCCGCCCACGGCCACAAGACCAACTTCATCTGGGAAAACTCCGTTTATCTGAACTGCGACCTGAGCGTCGCCATCCGCAAGACCCTCGGAAAGCTGCGCCCGGACGGCGCTGAACGGGAAGCGCTCGCCTCCGACCCGCTCCATTCAAGAGCCTCTACCCCGCTTCTTTCAAGGATACCGGCCCCGGCCGCCACACGCTTCAGCTATCACGCTCCCGCCATCACCAAGGCCGGGGCCCTCTCCGAGCTCGCCCCAAGGCAGCCCCTCGCGGCCCGGCAGAGCGTCCATTTCGCGCCGGACAAGTGGGACCTGAGCGCCTCCGAAAGCCGCAAACTCCACGAAATCCTCGAATCCCTGCTCGCGGACGACAGCCTGAGGCTCACGCTTGAAGGCTGGTGCGACCGCTACGGCAGCGACGAAGTCAATATGCTCATCTCCCGCCTGCGCGCCGAGGCAGTCAAAAGCTGGTTCATCGGCAGGGGCATCGATTCCGCAAGAATAGAAGCCTGCGGCAAGGGAAGCGACAAGCTTGAAACCAACAGAAAGAAGGCGCGTCGCGTGAACGTGCAACTGCACCGCGTCCTCTAGTTTATATTATGAAGCACTCCGTTCTCCATATCCTTCCCCTCGCCCTGCTTGCAGCCGCCCTTAGCGCCTGCATCACTGAACTGGCGACGGAGCACAAAGGAATCGCAGTTTCCGCCATCTTCTACGACGAAGATCAGGCAAATGTCGAAATCAGCGCCCTGCCATTGTGGTTTTACGATGCCGGCAGCGGCAGACTCATTCAGCAGTCTTACAAAGACGACCCGCGCGAACTTGCGCTCGAGCTCTTCACCCTGCCGGAAGGCAATTACACCGCCATTCTCGGCGCAAACATCGCCTCTCCCCTCGCGATTGAAGGCGAGCAGAGCGCGTCCGAGCTGCACTACAGCCTCGAAGGCATCAGCCCCACCACGGCCTACAGCGCCGTGGCCGACTTCTCCACCGACAGCAATGCACGCGTGAAGGAGGTAAAAATGGAGATGAAGAACTTCCTTTGCGGGTTTGCCATTGAAGTTGAAAACGCCCCGGACGGCCTGACTCTCGAAATCGAAGCCATCAACACAAGCGATGCCTACTACCCGGCCCGCAAGGCGACCGACGGCAGTTACGGCACCCCTGGGGACGAATCAAAGCCAGCCGTATTCCCGCCAATAAGCCTGAACGCCGCCGCGCCCCGCAGCGAAAGCGTCCTGCTGATGCCCACCGTCCTCGGAAGAGAGTTCTCATTCTGGCACCTGCTGATGAAGGACCCTTCGGGCAAAACCCTCGAATCCTACATCGAAGCCCCCCGTATGAATCCGGGCGACAAATACCTTATGAGCCTGAAATATTCTGAAATCAAATTTTTTATGCACCTGTCCGCTTGCACCATCAGTGACTGGACCGAAGGATGGGTATATACCGGAACAATAATAGACCCCGTTGAATAATAATAAAATCAAATACAAATGAAAGCAAAACTGATTATTTCAGCACTTGCCGCAGTGGCAGTGATGGGTTGCAACAAGATTGAAAACACCCCTGCACCCGAGTACATCACCGTATCGACCGACATTCTCAGCAAGGTAAGCACCAACGCTGACGGAAGCCAGATCTTCACCGCAGGCGACAAAATCAGCGTCTATGCCTGGACAGGCGATGCTGCAAGCGTTCCTGCAGTCAGGGTGGTGGACAACGCCATCAACACACTCGGCACCGACGGCGTGTGGACAGCAGCACCTCAGATGCTCTGGAAGAACCTCGTCGACAAGCACTATTTTGTAGGTGTATACCCATCCCACGCGGCATCCGAGGCCGATCTCAGCGCAGTCAAGGTGAGCGTTGACCCCGCAGACCAGCTGGGCAGCGACGTTCTCGTAGCCACCGAGCTCAGCGGCAAAATCGCTGAGAACAACCCTGTGAAGCTCAACTTCTCCCACTTGATGGCGAAGGTCTCTATCGAGCTGAGCTACCGCAACCAGTGGGGCGGCGGCGC
>JAEDLO010000128.1 GCA_016295245.1 Bacteroidales bacterium
AGAGAGTCTGCACCAAGGTCATTGGTAAAGTTCGCACTCTCAGTAACTTCTGAGCGCTCAACACCAAGTTTGTCAACGATGATGTCTTTTACCTTTTCTACGATTTCTTCACGTGTCATCATAACGTAAATTATTAAGTTTATTATTAGTACAATCTACCTAAAACCTCGCAAAGTAAATAAATATTTTTCATAATTCCAAGTTTTCGCCCTCCGAAGCGGCCAATGCCTCCTTTATGCGCGCAGCCAGCGACTTTCCAACCAGGGCGGCAATATCCTCCTCCGCCGCAGCAGCAATCCTCGCCACGCTCCCGAAATGAATCAGAAGCCTCTGCTCCGTCTGCTCTCCAACACCCTTGATGCTACGCAGGGACGATTGCAGGGCGGCCTTGCTTCGCAACGACCGGTGGAAGGTAATGCCAAAGCGGTGTGCCTCATCTCTGATTCTCTGCAACAGCTTGAGCGCCTGAGAATTGTGGTCAATGAACAAAGGATATGGATCCCCAACCCTGATTACCTCCTCAAGCCTTTTCGCAAGGCCAATGACGGTAAGACGGTCCTGGATACCCAGTTCACAGAGCGCCTGCCAGGCAAATTCCAACTGCCCCTTGCCACCGTCTATCACAACAAGCTGAGGCAGGTCATCCGGAGCCTCCTCCAGCATCCTCGAATAGCGACGGTTAACAACTTCCTTCATCGATGCATAGTCATTTGCACCCACTACTGTCTTTATCTTGAACTTTCGGTAATCCTTCTTGCTAGGCTCGCCATTCCTGAACACAACGCAGGACGCTACCGGATTTGTACCCTGGATATTCGAGTTGTCGAAACATTCCATATGCACGGGCAATTCCTTCATTCCCAGAGCCTTACGCAACGACTCCAGCACTTCGGCACGATAGCGGTCCGGGTCGCTGTGCTCACGCTGACGTATAGTGTTAAAGCGGAATTCTTTCGCGTTCTTATTGCTCAGTTCGAGCAGCGAGAGCTTGTCGCCGCGGGCGGGGATGATAAACTGCACGCCGTCGAGCTCAACGTCCGGGAGGAAGGGCACGATTACCTCGCGGCTGAGGGCGCCGAATTTGGCCTCTATCTCGGCTATGAAGCTGCTCAGGACCGAAGCCTCCTCCTCTTCGATATTCATCTTGAACCCGAGGTTCAGCGACTGGATGACGGCACCGCCGCGGATTCTGAGGAAATTGCCGAATGCTTCCGAACCTTCGAATACGAGAGAAAAGACGTCAGTGTCCCTGTCCCCGGCTGCGGTGATTATGGACTTGGAGTAATGGTTCTGAAGGGCTTCGATGCGCTGCTTGTAGAGCTGGGCGCTTTCAAAGTCGAGACGGTCGGCGGCAGCAATCATTTCAGACTTGTACTGCTTGATTATGTCATTGAGACCGCCGCTCAGCAGGCGCTCTATCTCATTGATGTAAGCGGCGTATTCCTGGATTGAAACGCCTCCGACACAGCAGCCCCGGCAGCGGCCAATGTGCATGTCCAGGCAGGGTCTGAGCTTGTGGCGAAGTATGGTATCCGAGTCAATCTTGTGCCTGCAGCTGCGCAGCGGGTAGGTATCGTGGAAGAATTGGACCAGAGTACGGGCGTGATATACGCTGCTGTAGGGGCCGAAGTAACGGGAGCCGTCTCGTTCGATGCGGCGCGTGAGGAATACGCGGGGGAAGGTGTCGGCGGTTATGCAGATCCAGGGATAGGTCTTGGAGTCCTTGAGCAGTATGTTGTAGCGTGGCTTGTACTGCTTTATGAGATTGTTTTCCAGAAGCAGGGCGTCGGCCTCGCTGTCAACGACTGAATATTGGACATCGGCAATCTTCGAGACCAGGACTCGGGTCTTGGCGTTAAGCCGTGAAGGATCGACGAAATACTGCGCAACCCTCTTGGCAAGGTCCTTGGCCTTGCCAACGTAAATGACGTTTCCGGCGCTGTCATAATATCTGTAAACACCGCTCTGGTGCGGAAGAAGCGCTATCTTGTCCCTGATATCCATAATAAAACGAAAAACCGGCTCCGGGCAAACCCGAAACCGGCTGTAAATATAACAATTTCAGATGAAATTATTTCTGGTTGTCACGCCTTGGACGACGGTCTGAGTCGCGACGGCCCCTGCGGTCTGAACGACCGTTGCCTCCGCGTCCGTTTCCGCCGGCAGCCTGTGCATTTGCAGCAGCGAGAGCGGCTGGGGTAAGATCCTGCTTGCCGTACTTCTCACCATTGCAGATCCAAACCTTGATTCCGAGGGTTCCGACCTTGGTGTTTGCAACTGCAAGAGCATAGTCGATATCTGCACGGAATGTGTGGAGAGGAGTACGTCCTTCCTTGAACATCTCGTTGCGGGCCATTTCGGCGCCACCTACGCGGCCGCTGATCTGAACCTTGATACCTTCTGCACCCATTCTCATAGTGTTGGCAACTGCCATCTTGATGGCCCTGCGGTAAGAAACGCGGCCCTCGATCTGACGTGCGATGCTGTCTGCTACGATGTGTGCATCAACCTCAGGACGCTTAACCTCATAGATGTTGATCTGTACGTCCTTGCTGGTTACCTTCTTGAGCTCTTCCTTAAGCTTCTCGACCTCAGTTCCCTGCTTGCCGATGATGAAGCCAGGTCTTGCTGCATAAATTGTCACGGTGATGAGCTTGAGAGTCCTCTCGATCACAATCCTGCTGAGGCTGGCCTTTGCAAGACGGTTGCCGAGATACTTGCGGATCTCATAATCCTCCGCGATCTTCTCTGCATAGTTACCACCACACCAGTTAGAGTCCCAACCACGGGTGA
>JAEDLO010000046.1 GCA_016295245.1 Bacteroidales bacterium
CGACTCCCTCAGCTCCCACCAAAAAAGATGACTTTCTCAAGCCATCTTTTTTTGTTATATCCGCTCCCATCCCTTAGTCCATATTCGAAGCTATCAGCTCCTCGAGCTCCTTGCGTGGAATTTTCCCTTCGATGCAGAGAAATACGCATTCAGTCTTTTCGAAAACTGTCATCACGAAACTGCTTACCGTATCCTTGTCTCCCATCGTATAGAGTCTGACGAGTTCGCCGTCTTCCTTGGCCTCCATCAGGAGCTCGAAGGTGCCGTTTGAGATGTATTTCTCAACATCGGCCTTGAGCGCGTTGTTGATGCTCGGGTTCCCGCTTTCTATCATATACATACCGCTCATCTCCTTTACTACCGGCGCTATGTTGAAGTCGCCGTCCGGTGTGTCGATTTCCGGCAACTGCCCCATCATCTTGAACATTGCAGGAGAGATATACACGGCAGTGACATTGCTCTTGTCCGAGTATTTGTTGTAGATTGACTTGCCGCTCTGGGCGAAGCTTGCGGCGCAGATGAGTGTGGCCGCGATTGCCATTATGATGCGTTTCATATTGATTTTACATTAATTGTTTGAGGAATTCGGATGTCTTCTCGAGACGGGGCAGGGCCTCATCCGTCAGGCTCTTGCCCTTGCTTGCTTTGTCGCTTATCATTTTGAAGGCTTCTTCTACCTGGCTGTATGCTTCCTGAGGGCTTGTGAAGCTGTCTGCAGGCGTGCGCAGCCTGTCATAAGAGTTTACTCCGATCAGAACTGCGACCAGGCAGGCCGCTAGCGCCGGGACGAAGGCGAAACGCTTGATCTGTGCTTTCCGGCTCCTGCTTTCTGCCACGAGGCTCTGCGCCGTGAGCAGGCTGCGGATCTTGCCGTCCAGTTCCTCGGGCACGGCTTCCTGCTGCTGCGAGGCGAGGTTCTCGAGCTCTTCGATGCTCAGCTTTTCAATATCTTCAATACGTTTCATATTCTTTGACATACTTTTTGAGTTTTCTTCTTGCATTGCTCAGCAGCACCCTGAGCGTCAGGTAGCCGATTCCGGTCTGCTCCTGAATCCGGGGGTAGTCCAGACCTTCGAGTACTTTTTTCGTGATTACGAGCTTCTCCCTCTGAGGCAGTTCTTCTATGGCTTTGGAGAGCAGTCTGAGCTCTTCGCGTTCGCTAAGGCTCTTTTCCTGGTTATCCGCACTTTCTTCCATCAGTTCTCCCAGGTCTCTGCGGCCGCGTACTTGCTTGCTCCGGAGGCGGTCCAGACAAAGATTTCTTACGAGAGTCTGGCAGTAAGCTTTGGGATTGTGTACCGTGTCAAGATCATCTCCGTTCTGCCATATCTTCAGGAAGATGTCCTGGACTGCGTCCATCGCATCATCCCGGGATTCCAGGATGTAGAATGCCGTGCGGTAGAGACTGTCCCTGAGAGGGTAGAAGTCGTTGTGGAATCTTTCCGGACTCATCTCACCTCTTCGGACACTACATCTATGTCCTTGCTGTTGATGGTGCCCCAGAGGCAAATCAGAGCGCCATCCTCTTCGCAGTAGATGATGAGGTTTTCGATGGTCTGGCCGTCGGGAAGACAGGTTCCGTACATCTTGACAGTTTCTCCTCCGTCATTGACCTCCATAAGGACTTCGACTCCGCTTGCGAGCTTGCTGAACTTTTTCTTGAACTTATCCCTGGCGTGGGCATCGCAGCCCGAGAAGTCGGCGATGGTCATTGACTTGATGCCCTTGAAGGCAGCCGCATCCTCGTCATCGGCGAGTTTTGCTAAAGAAAGAAGCATTGAGCCCAGATTAATTCCTTCAAAGCCGGGTTCGCCCTTGAATTCGCGTATGAGCCCCTTCAACTGGCTTTTTTCTATTTTGGCCTGCTGGGCGAAAAGACTTCCGCCTGTCAGAAGGAACATCGTCAAAATAATTCCGAATAAAATGGTAATCTTTTTCATATCCGTATTGTGTTTCTTTGTTTGTCTTTTTGGACGCGTCACAATATAGACGGATTCGCCCGGGATTTGTTAATGCAAAAAAGTAATTAATTTTCTATTTTTGCAAGTATGAAAAGAACCGGACTGATAACCACTATGATTCTCGGGCTTCTCTCAGCCCTCAATGCCGATGCGAAAGTAAAGCTGCCGCAGGTGATTTCCGACTGTATGGTGCTTCAGCGCGACGCCCCTCTAAATGTCTGGGGCTGGGCTGATCCCGGCGAAAACGTGACCGTTCGTTTCGACGGACAGCATTTCTTCACCCGCGCGGACGGCGACGGGAAGTGGTCCGTACAGATGCCGGAGCATAAGGCCGGAGGTCCTTATCTGCTGGAAGTCAACGATATAATCATCAGGGACGTGCTTGTGGGCGATGTCTGGCTCTGCTCGGGCCAGTCCAATCAGGAGACCCCTATCGAGCGTCTGCTCGTAAGGTACCCGGAGATTAATTTCTCCAACAACCATATGATAAGGATGTACAAGGTCCCGACCCAGGACACGCCTCAGGGGGAGATGGAAGACATCCCTGCCGGTGAGCGCTGGCACTCCGCCGTCGCTTCCGACGTGATGAACTGGAAGGCGCTGGCGTATTGGTATGCCGTTCTCGCCTGGGAGCAGACTGGCATACCTCAGGGAATGCTGGTTTCGAGCCTTGGCGGTTCGGCCATCGAGAGCTGGATACCGCAGGACAGGCTGCTTGAATTCCCTGAGCAGGCTGCTCTCAAAGCCCGCGCCGAGCAGGCGCAGCGTCTCGCAAGTGACGCCGGGGCGGGGAAGTGGATGCGCGAGGATCTGGACGATTCCGACTGGCAGACCCTGGTGAATCCAAGCTACCTGGCCGATGCCGGTATCAGCCCGGGCGTTGTCATCTGGTACCGCAAGACCATCGACCTGCCCGCTTCGATGGCAGGCCGCCACGCGCGTATATATATGGGACGCCTGGTTGACGGCGACGAAGTATATGTCAACGGGCAGCTGGTCGGCAGTACGGGCTACTTCGGCCCGCCAAGGAAGTATGACGTGCCGTCCGGGCTGCTCCACGAGGGGAAGAACGTGATTGCCGTTCGCCTGACCGCAAATGCCCCTGATGCCGGCTTCGTGCCGGACAAGCCCTACAAGCTCGAGGGAGACGAGGCCGTCGTGGACCTTACGGGGGAGTGGAAGTGGCGCATCGGGCAGGACCTGCGCTCTTCGCGCCGCGATTTCAGGGCTCCGCGCTTCACGGGTTCGGGGCTGTACAACGGTATGGTGGCGCCGCTGACCCGCTACTCCCTTGCCGGTGTGATCTGGTATCAGGGTGAGAGCAATGCTGACCGCGCCGACATCTATGACGAGCAGCTTGAGGCGCTGATCGGCGGCTGGAGGGAGGCTTTCCGCTCGGAGGCCCTGCCGGTGCTGGTATGTCAGCTTCCGAACTATATGGAGAAGTTTGACCACCCTGTGGATGAGTCCTGGGCGAGGATGCGCGAGGCGCAGCTCAAGGCTTGCCAAAGGGTGCCGAATACTTATCTCGCAACAAGTTACAATACGGGAGAGTGGAATGACATCCATCCTCTCAACAAGAAGGATATGGCGGCGACCCTGCTTCTCGGCGCGCGCAAGCTCGTCTATGGCGAGAAGCTTCAGGCCTCGGGACCGGTTTACCGCTCGATGAAGGTGGACGGCAAGCGCATCATCCTCTATTTTGACGAAGCTGAAGGCGGACTCAGGACTACTGACGGCGGCCCTCTGAGGCACTTCGCGATTGCAGGCGCCGACGGACGCTATGTCTGGGCGGAAGCGGTCATCAAGGGTTCTACCGTCGTGGTGTCCAGCCCTGAAGTGCCACAGCCTGTGTCCGTGCGCTACGCTTGGGCCAACAACCCCGACGACGCCAACCTCACCAATAAGTCGGGCGTCCTTGCAAGTCCTTTCAGGACAGACGATTATCCAGTTGACAACAATACCACCCCGGTAGTCGATTTCGGCCCGGGAGCATAATACTTATTCTAAATGAAAAAATTAATTTTGACTATGGCGCTTTGTCTGGCGGCTCTTTCTGCATTCGGACAGAACAGCGGCCGGGACAACAACGACAAGACCCGTTACAGTTCCATCATCGATATGATCAGGGGACTGCCGGGAGTGCAGGTAGGCCCTGACAAGGGAAGTTCGATGCCCGACATCTTCATCCGCGGAGTCGGGACCAACTCCAACCAGTATCAGCCGCTTTTCCTGGTGGATGACATCCGGGTTGACAATATTCTGTATCTCAATCCTGAGGATGTGGATCACGTGGAGGTGCTCAAGGACGGAACGGCTTCGTTCTACGGCGGAGAGGGCGCGAACGGCGTGATTATGATTGTGACCAAGGAGTTTGTGCGACAGCAGAAGGAGGCGGAGCAGAAGGCCAAAGAGGCCAAGGCCCTTGCAAAGCAGGCAAAGAAGCAGGCCAAGGAAGCCAGGAAAGCTGCAAAAAACGCAGGGAAATAGTAATTTTTCAAGAAAAAGGCTTGTCGTTTCAAAAATTCTGATTACCTTTGCAATCCAGTCTGAAACGACAATCGGGAGCTTAGCTCAGTTGGTTCAGAGCGTCTGCCTTACAAGCAGAGGGTCGGGGGTTCGACTCCCTCAGCTCCCACGAAAGCCTTTCCTTTTGGAGAGGCTTTTTTTATTTGACCAAATATTTTGAAAATGAAGACCCGTCTTGTTATGATGGCGCTTGTCAGCGCCTTGGCGTTGTCCTGCACGCCTAGAATCGTAAAGGTCGCCTGCATCGGCGACAGTATCACCTATGGCAGCGGCCTTGAGAACCAGCTGGAACAGGCCTATCCTGCTGAACTTCAGAGGCTTCTAGGCGAGAGCTATGAAGTCCGCAACTTCGGTTTCAGTGCCCGCTGTATGTCTGATTCGGCTGATATTCCTTATATGAACGAGGAAATGTATGCCGAGGCCAAAGCCTTCCTTCCGGATGTGGTGACCATCAAGCTGGGCACCAATGACACCAAGCCTCAGAACTGGAATCCGGAGCAATACAAGGCTTCTTATGAGAAGATGATTTCGGAGATCTCCGCCCTGGAGTCCAAACCGGAAATCTTCCTCTGCCTGCCGGCAAAGGCTTTCAGCAAAAGATGGGGCATCAACGACAGCATTATCGTTGCGGGTGTGATTCCCATCATAAATGAACTTGCAAGCGAGCACAAGCTCAAGGTGATTGACTGTCACAGCGCTACCGAGAACTCGGCGGCCAACTTCCCGGATGAAATTCATCCTGACGTGGAAGGCTCAGCCCTCCTCGCCAGGACGATATACGGGACGCTCTCTGAAAACGGCTACAGGAAGCGCTAGGCTCCCAGTAACCTCAGGAGCTATTTTTCAAATACGAATACAGAGAAGCTCTGGGCTGCTATGGTGGCGTTTATCGCCTTGCCTGTGCCGCTCAGGGCTTTTTCCGTAGGGACGATGTTTTCCGGAGCCTCGAGGCTGTTGTCCTCGTAGAGCTTGTCGCTGCAGAGGTCAATCCTCTTGACAGCCTTGATGCTGTCCTTTTTGGACTTGGTGGTGAAATTGAAGCTCAGCTGCCTTTCCTCCTCGGAAACATTTGCTACCTTGACATAGATGAGATTGCCCTCAACCACCGCCGAGGCGAAGAGGCCCTGCTGGTCGTCGTTGCCGGCTACAGGCTTGCCTTCCATAGTCAGAGTAAGGACATTGCTGCCGCGATACTGGCCATAGAGCTGCTGGACGTGCCAGCTGACGGTGCGGAAGGAGTTGAGGTTGTCATACCAGATGAGGTCCGGACGCCACTGCCAGCCTTCGACGTGGGCGAAGAGAGGGGCGTAGGTGGCCATATGGACGATGTCGGCGTTGCGCTCCAGGCCGGTCATAAATGCGGCTTCTAGCAGGGCAGCCTTATAGTGGTTGTATTTTTTGCCCCTGGCGTGGCAGGCATATTCGCCGGCGAAGACTTTCGGACCCTTGCGGTCATAGTTGTCATAGCGGTTGCCCTGGGCGAGGAACCACTCGTATGGGCGGTAGAAGTGCTCGTCCACGAGATCGGCGCCGAGCTTTCGCATCTCCGGCCAGAGGTAGTCGAACTTTGCGCCTTCCGAGTCAGGGCCTGATGAGCCTACGATCTTGATTTCAGGATACTTGGCGCGAATCTGCTCGACGAAAGGCCTGAGGTGGTCAGGGTAGGTCTGGTCCCACTGCTCATTGCCTATGCCGAGGTACTTGAGGCCGAACGGCTCCGGGTGGCCCATACTGGCGCGCAAGCCTCCCCACTGCGAATCTGCAGGGCCGTTTGCGAACTCGATCAGGTCGAGGGCGTCGTCGATGAAAGGCTGGAGCTCGTCAAGGCTGGCGTGGGCGCTCTCGTCATTGTTCTGGAACTGGCAGGCGAGACCTACGCTGAGGATAGGAAGCGGCTCGGCGCCAATTTCTTCGCTCAGTTGGAAGAACTCGAAGAAGCCGAGGCCGTAGCTCTGGTAGTAATCCGGAAAGAAGCGGTGGGTGAAGGTGTATTCCCAACGGTTCTCGTTCAGAGGCCTGTTTTCCACAGGACCTACGCTGTTCTTCCAATTATATCGGGTTGCAAGGTCGGTACCTTCCACTATGCAGCCTCCAGGGAAGCGGAAGATGCCCGGCTTGAGGTCTGCGAGAGCCTCAGCGAGGTCTTTGCGCATACCGTTTTCGTGGCCGTTGTAGGTGTCGGTCGGGAAGAGGGAGACGTGTTCGAGGTCAACATAGGCGTCCCTGGTCTCCATAAACAGCCTCAGTCCGGCCTTCTGCATAGTCAGAGGGGAGTTGAGTATGAGCTGGTATCTGGTCCACTCCCTGGAATCCACGCTGATCTTTTCGGAGCAGAACTGCTGCTGCTCGCCCATAGAGGCCTGGTCGAAGAGCTCGACGCGCAGGCTGACCTTCTTGTCGCTGCGGGCCCAGAAGCTGAATCGGTACTGCCCGCCTTCCTTTACTCCGAGGCCGAACCATCCGTTGTTGGCGAGTCCGGTGTGCTTGTGGGCGTGGCCGGGGTCTGAGAGCCTGACATAGTGCGGGTTACGCTCGAATGGACCGTCGCTGCGGACTTCCACCTTGCCGAAGGCTCTCCAGCCCTGGAGACGGTCGTTCGGGTATTCGAACGAGCGGTTCATCAGCATCTCTGCATAGAGTCCGCCGTCGGCGGCAAAGTTGATGTCTTCGAAGAAGATGCCATACATAGTTTCCTGGATAGGGGCTCCCACTTTCTTGAGGTCGATGTCCAGTTGGGCGGTCTGGCCGCTCAGACTTGCCGCAGCGCAGACGGCCGCAGCAGCAGATATCAGTTTTTTGAATGTCATTTTTTTTTGTGGTGTTAGGGTATGTTCAACTGCAAATATCCGCATTTTTCCTTATCTTTGAAAATTAAAACATAATAACCCATATCAGATCTGATGAAAACTTTAACCAAAATTGCGGCGATGTGCCTGACGGCTTTCTGCGCATTGTCCTGCAGCGAAAAACAGGAAGGCGATGCCTTCTACACTATCAGCAACGAAAACGGAATGAAAGTGACCGTGACGAATTTCGGCGGCCGCATCACCTCGATCCTGATCCCCGACAAGGATGGCGTGGTAAGGGACGTGGTCCTGGGTTTCGACAACGTTGAGTCCTATTATCCGGAAAATAACCAGACAGACTTCGGCGCCTCAATCGGCCGCTATGCGAACCGTATCGCCCAGGGTAAGTTCACCCTCGACGGCGTCGAGTACGACCTTCCAAAGAATAACTTCGGCCACTGCCTCCACGGAGGACCTACCGGCTGGCAATATAAGCCTTATCAGGTAGTCGAGGCTGACGCAACCCACATCAAGCTCAAGATCGTCTCACCTGACGGTGACAACAATTTCCCTGGTGAGGTCACTGCCTTCACCACCTATACCCTTACTGATGACAACCGCCTGGAGATAGCATACGAGGCTACTACCACCGCGCCTACTATCATCAATATGACCAATCACTCGTATTTCAACCTCTCGGGAGACCCTACCACCGATATCTGCGGCGACTATCTGTATGTCAACGCTTCGGGCTTCACCCCGATTGACAATACTTGTATGACCTCTGGTGAGATTCTTCCGGTAGAGGGCACTCCAATGGATTTCCTCACCCTCCACAAGATTGGAGACAGGATCGACGAGACTGACTACGAGCAGATTGTCAACGGCAACGGTTATGACCACAACTGGGTCCTCGACACCAAGGGCGACATCAATCAGCTTGCAGCCAAACTTTACTGCGAGAAGACCGGCATCACCCTTGACGTCTATACCGACGAGCCTGGCATTCAGGTTTACACCGGAAACTTCCTTGACGGAAGCGTGACCGGCAAGGGCGGCATCGTTTACAACAAGAGGGCTGCCATCTGCCTCGAGACCCAGAAATATCCTGACACTCCGAACAAACCTCAGTGGCCTTCAGCAGTCCTCAGACCGGGCGAGACCTACCACAGCCACTGTACCTTCGCCTTCTCTGTAAACAAATAATTAAAACCATAAACAATGACTATTTTTGAACAGATTGCAGCATCGGGCTTCAAGACGATCGACCTGATTATCGTCCTTGCCTATCTTGCCATCCTGATTTTCCTCGGCCTCTTTCTCGGCCGCAACAAGGGAGGCAAGGAAAAGAGTGCCAATGATTACTTCCTTGCCGGCAACACCCTTACCTGGTGGGCTGTCGGCGCTTCTCTGATTGCGGCAAACATTTCCGCCGAGCAGTTCATCGGAATGTCGGGAACCAGCTACGCCGACGGTATCGCAACGGCAGCGTACGAGCTTATGGCAGCCGTCACCCTCGTGGTAATCGGCAAGTTCCTGCTCCCTGTGATGCTCAAGCGCAAGATTTTCACCATCCCTCAGTTCCTGCGCGAGCGCTACAATGACGGCGTGGGTCTTGCCTTCTCTATCCTCTGGCTCTTCC
This sequence comes from Bacteroidales bacterium, assembly GCA_016295245.1. Taxonomy (GTDB): domain Bacteria; phylum Bacteroidota; class Bacteroidia; order Bacteroidales; family UBA932; genus Cryptobacteroides. The sequence continues at coordinate 8,919 of JAEDLO010000046.1, forward strand.
TCTATGTGTTCGTGAACCTGACCTCAGTGGCCTGGCTCGGCGCTCTCGCCATCGAGCAGATTCTCGGTCTTCAGGGTGCAGTGCTGATGATCGGCGACTTCGCCATCTCGATGAGGATGGTCATCATAGTCGCCCTCTTCATCATCGCCGGTATCTACTCCATCTACGGCGGCCTCGCTTCTGTGGCCTGGACTGACGTGCTTCAGGTGGTGTTCCTGGTGGGCGGCGGCCTTATCACCGCATTCTTCGCCCTGAGCGCAGTAGGCGGCGGCGAAGGCGTGCTTGCAGGCCTGAACAACATCTTCACCGACCTGACCTCGGGAGAGCATCTGAATGACAGCCACCTCCACCTCGTGATCCAGGAGAGCCACGGCCCAAGTGCATTCGCCAACGTGCCGGGTATCGCGGCTGTCGTCGGTGGCGTATGGCTCACCAACCTCGGCTACTGGGGCTTCAACCAGTACATCATCCAGAAGGGTCTTGCCGCCAAGAGCATCAAGGAGGCCCAGAAGGGTCTGGTGTTCGCCGGTTTCCTGAAGATTCTCATTCCGTTCATCGTATGTCTGCCGGGCATCTGCGCCTACTACATCTCCCTCCATCCGGAGATTATGGCCGGTCTCCAGGGCTCAATTGACGTGGCTGACGACGCATATCCTTGGCTGGTGCGCAACTTCACCCCTGTTGGCGTGAAGGGCCTCACCTTCGCCGCCCTCTCGGCTGCCATCATCTCATCCCTGGCGTCGATGTTCAACAGCACCTCGACCCTCTTCACGATGGATATATACAAGAAGTACATCAACAAGAACGCTTCCGACAAGAAGCTCGTGAACGTAGGCCGTCTGACCTCGCTTTGCGCCCTGATTATCGCCGCTGTCGCAGTCAAGCCTCTCCTTGGCGGTCTCGACCAGGCGTTCCAGTATATCCAGGAATATTCAGGCTTCATCTATCCGGGTATCGTGGTTGTATTCGGCCTCGGTCTTCTGTGGAGGAGAGCTTCCAGCAAGGCCGCAGTATGGACCGCCATCATCACCATCCCTATGGGTGTATGCTTCAAGCTCTTCCTCGGCGGTGTTCCGTTCCAGCTGCGTGCCGGTTACGTGTTCATCATCCTGGTTGTCTTCTTCGTGCTGATGTCGCTTCTGGACAAGAAATACGTCAGCTGCGAACTTCCTGAGCAGAAGGATTGCAAGGCTATGCTCAAGTGGGCCCGCATCCTCGGCGGCGCCGGCATCTTCTTCATCGTCGCAGCTGCTGTCGTTGTCATCTGGGGTGCGCTCCTTCCATCAGGAGCTACTCCTGAGAACAACTTCATCGCATATCTGAATGACATCGGTTTCCAGGCCTTCTTCTTCTTCGGCGCCCTCGTGGGCAGCCAGGCTGTATGGCTTTACAGCAACGCCAAGTCCCAGAAGATGGATCCTAAGTCACTGCCTGTTGACCTGTCCCTCTTCCACACGACCAAGGGTTACGGCATCGGTGCCCTTGCCATCTGTGTGATTGTGGGTATCCTTTATGTAGCACTCTGGTAAAAAATCCCGATATTATGTTAGAAGAACTCAAAAAGAAAGTCTGTCAGGCCAATCTTGACCTTGTCAAGCACGGTCTGGTGATCTTTACCTGGGGCAACGTGTCCGCCATAGACCGCGAAAGCGGCCTGGTGGTCATCAAGCCTTCGGGAGTCAGCTATGACAATATGAAAGCTGAAGATATGGTAGTCGTGAATCTCGACGGAAAGGTCGTGGAGGGCGACTTGAACCCTTCTTCGGACACTCCTACCCACCTTGTGCTCTACAAGGCCTTCCCTGAGATAGGGGGAGTGGTCCACACCCATTCCACCTATGCCACCGCCTGGGCTCAGGCCGGCATCGATCTGCCGAATATCGGCACCACACACGCCGACTACTTCCACGATGCTGTCCCTTGCACTGCGGATATGACTGAGGCTGAGGTCAAGGGCGAATATGAGCTTGAGACCGGAAATGTGATTGTAAAGCGTTTCGAGGGACTCAATCCGGTCCATACTCCTGGAGTGCTGGTCAAGAACCACGGCCCGTTCACCTGGGGCAAGGATGCTTTTGAGGCTGTCCACAATGCCGTTGTTCTCGAACAGGTGGCAAAGATGGCCTTCGTTGCCTACAGCGTGAATCCATCCCTGACGATGAATCCGCTCCTGGTTGAGAAGCATTTCAGCCGCAAGCACGGTCCAAACGCTTATTACGGACAGAAAAAGAAATAATTCACTAGTTTAATACAAAAGAATATGATAAAAGCATTTGAAAATCTTGAAGTCTGGTTCGTTACCGGAGCACAGCTTCTTTACGGTGGCGACGCAGTGGTACAGGTTGACGGACATTCACAGAAGATGGTTGACGGAATGAACGAGTCCGGCATCCTCCCGGTCAAGCTTGTATATAAGGGTACGGCTAATTCCTCAGCCGAGGTAGCAGACGTGATGAGCCGCGCAGAGGCTGAGCCGAAGTGTATCGGCGTTATCACCTGGATGCACACTTTCTCGCCTGCAAAGATGTGGATTCACGGTATGCAGAAACTCCGCAAGCCGCTGCTCCACCTCCATACCCAATTCAACGAGGAGATTCCTTGGGACACCATGGACATGGATTTCATGAACCTCAACCAGAGCGCCCACGGTGACCGCGAATTCGGCCACATCCTTGCCCGTATGCGCAAGGGCCACAAGACCGTGGTAGGCTATTGGAAGGACAGGACCACCCTCGATCATATAGCCGTATGGGAAAGGGTTGCAGCCGCTTGGGCTGATGCACAGGACTGTCGCATCATACGCTTTGGCGACCAGATGAACAACGTGGCCGTCACCGACGGAGACAAGGTGGAGGCTGAGATGCGTCTGGGATACCACGTGGATTATATGCCTTTCAGCTCTGTGATGCCTTATTTCGAGGCTGTCAAGGATGCCGATGTGGATGAGCTCGTGCCTGGAGAACAGGGAGAGCTTGGAATATAAGAAGATATGGAACTCCGCCAAGGCTGAGCTCACCCTCAGGGCTGTGCTCAAGGATACCGGAGCGAAGGGATTCACCACCAACTTCGATGATCTCGGCGACGTGAATGTCGAGACCACGGGCAAGGGCTTCGATCAGATTCCGGGTCTGGCTTCCCAGAGGCTGATGGCTGAAGGTTATGGCTTCGGCGCAGAGGGTGACTGGAAGACTGCCGCTCTCTACCGCACCGTATGGTTTATGTCTAGGGGACTCCCTAAGGGATGCTCTTTCCTCGAGGATTATACCCTCAATTTCGACGGCAAAACTTCGGCCATACTCCAGTCGCATATGCTTGAGGTCTGCCCTCTGATTGCCGCCGGCAAGCCTAAGCTTGAGGTTCATCAGCTCGGAATCGGTGTGCGCAAGACCCCTACTGCCCGTCTTGTATTCACCAGCAAGGAAGGCGAGGGCATCGCAGCCACCATCGTGGATATGGGCGGTCGCTTCCGCCTCATTGCCGCAGACGTGAACTGCATCAAGCCTAAGGACCTGCCGAAGCTTCCTGTGGCTTCTGCGCTCTGGATTCCTCAGCCTGATTTCGAGACCGGAGCCGCTGCCTGGATCATTGCCGGCGGCACCCACCACTCCGCCTTCTCATACGACCTCACCCGTGAGTACTGGGAAGACTATGCAG
>JAEDLO010000047.1 GCA_016295245.1 Bacteroidales bacterium
ACGCGACCCGAATGGCGTGAATAGAGCTCGGCCGCCTCCTGGAGCTGGCCCGGAACATAGCCGTCGATGCACCAGCAGGCATCATAGCCCTTGCCGTAGTTCAAGGCAGGGAAATCCTTCTTGATGTCGCGGCCGAGGGTCTTCGGGTTGAGGAAGTCCATAGGGGTGCCTGCGACATTCTGCGGCTCTCCCAGAGGGATGAGGCTCTCGTCGGTAGGAAGGAACTCCGAGCAGTTGAGGGTCAGGTAGTGACGGAGCACCGAGCCCGAACCGTTGAGGTTGAAGTATGCGTGGTTGGTCAGGTTGATGACGGTCCTTGAGTCGCTCCTTGCAGAGAAGGTGAGCCTCAGGTCGTTGTCCTCGCTCCACTCGTAGCGGACTACGGTGGTGACGCTTCCCGGATAGCCCATCTCGCCGTCAGGGGAGCTGTATCTGAACTCCACTCCGCCCTTCTTCTTGCGTGACTCCCAGACTTTGTTCATAAAGCCGTCAGGACCGCCGTGAAGGTGGTTTGGGCCGCAGTTTACAGGAAGTTCATAGTCCTTTCCGTCAAGGCTGAAGCGTCCCTTGGCGATGCGGTTGGCGAAACGTCCCGGACACTTGCCCATACAAGGGCCGTCCCCGAAGTAGTTCTCCGCCTTGCCGTAGCCGAGTACGACATCGGCTAGTTTGCCGTCCCTGTCGGGCACGTTGACTGACACGATGGCTGCACCGAGGTTGCTGAGCACAACAGAGGCTCCGCTCTCATTGGTGAGGATGTACTTGTAGATCGGGGTTCCGTCCTGGGTCTTTGACCAGATTTTTCTTTTGATGGTTGACATTTCTCGTATGGTTATTAATTGATTTGTCTTTCAAGCTCCCTGACCAGCCTTGCGGGATCGGGATCTTTCAGCAGGACTTTTCCTCCGGGGCCCAGAAGGTAGAGCGAAGGTATGGCCCTGACGAAGTAGAGGTCCTCGTTGCGGATGATCAGCCTGTGGTCATAGACCTTCAGCCAGGAGTCCGGGTAGTCGCCCAGGTGCTCCCGCCAGAGGGCGAGGTCCTCGTCGATGTAGATGGAGATTATCTTGAGCCTTCCGGTGTCCTGGAGCCCGGAAAGCAGACTGTTCTGACTGAGGAGGGAGGCTATCTCGCCGCAGGCGTGGCAGCCGGGGTTGCTGAAAAAGAGGATGGTGTATTCGCCGAGCTTGGCGTGGAGGCTGCTCCTGCGCCCCGAAGCGTCAGTGAAGGCGAAGTCGGGCGCCGTCGTCCCATAAGGGTTGATCCTTGCCTTGCCGAGCTGGAAGCGGTAGCCGGAGCGCGCCTGTTCGAGGGTGAACGGCGAGCGGCAGAGCCCTTCGACGAACGGCAGGTAGTAGTCTTCGCTGCGGTAAGGGGAGTTGGGGTCGTAGAGGTATTTGCAGACCAGCTCGGTCATCAGCGGATAGACTCTGAGGCTGGTGTCGGCCTTCTGGCAGCTTTCGATTTTGTCGAAGAGCGAGGCCGTGAAGCCGCGGGCCTTTTCCATCGGGAAGTTTTCGAGCATCAGGATGTAGTCGGCAAGTGCCGCCTCAACCTGGCCATAAGGCACGCCGAGGATGGCGGAGCTGTCGCAGGTTCCCTTTCCGGAGAAGAAATCGTCCCAGTAGTGCGCCATCAGGTACTCCGCGCGCTCAGCCCCGCCGCTTATCATCGCAGGGATTTCCGGCAGGCGGAAACTGCGCGCGGCATCAGATTCGGAGCCGCGACGCGAGCAGGCCGCAGATGCGACCAGCGTCAAGCCCGCAAGCAGCAGAAGGGCGGTATGTCTGAAATTGGCACACATTGTTCAAAGTTAAGGATTTTTCTTATTTTTGTTAGAATGAAACTGGGGGTTAAACGTCTATTTTTTTCTGCGCTGGCGCTATTTTGTCTTGCAGGCGGCGCACAGGCCCAGTTTTACACTGAGGGCAGCGATCCGGGAAGCCTGAAGTGGAGGATCCTCAGGACCACGAATTACAAGATAATCTACCCTGCGGGAATGGACTCGCTCGGAAGGCTTTACGCCACGCGTCTGGAGCAGGTTGCGCCCGCTGTGGGCAGCGGCAGCCTCTACCTGCCGAACGAGGCGTACCGCCCTCCGATGAGCGTGATTCTCCACCCTTACCTCGCGGGGGCCAACGGAATGGTGACCTGGGCGCCGCGAAGGATGGACCTCTATACGGGCGCAGATGCCTTCTCGCCCGAACCCACCCCCTGGGACCGCCAGCTTGCCATCCACGAGTCGCGCCACGTCAGCCAGATGCAGTTTGCCGCCTCGCGCCCGTTTCGCTTCCTGAAGCCTCTGCTCGGAGAGCTGGGCGCCGGATTAGGCATCACGCTATGGGGCGAAAAGGCTGTGCTTGAGGGAGATGCCGTCATAGCCGAGACCGCACTTTCCCGCGCGGGAAGGGGTCGAAGCGCAGATTTTCTGGAATATTACAGGGCGAGCTTCGCTGAGGGCCTCAGGCGCGACTTCTATGTCTGGCGCCACGGCTCGCAGAAGCAATTTACCCCTGACCATTATGCCCTCGGCTACCTGACGCTGGGAGGCGTGAGGGCCTTCTACGACGCGCCCGACCTGACCCGCAGCTACTACCGGCGCATCGCCGACAAGGGCTTCGGGGCGTTTTTCAACCTCCAGCATACGGTGAGCGAGGCAACGGGGATGAAGTTCCGCGAGAGCTTCAACGCGGTCTGCGACAGCCTCTCGCTGCTCTATGAGGCGGAAGCAGCGCTCAGGGCTCCGTTCCTCCGGGGACGCCGCGTCAGCCCCTCATCGCGCCTGTACAGCGAATTCCGGGGCAATGCGCCCGCCCCTGAGGGCATCTACAGCGTCCGCGCCGGACTTAGCAGCCCGCGGGAAATAGTGCTTCTCGACCCTTCGGGGGAGCGCATCGTCAAGAAGGCCGGCCTGATGGGAAGCGGCGGCTCCAGGCTGGAGTATGACAGCGAACGCAAGCGCCTGTACTGGAGTGAGTTGCGCAGCGACATACGCTATGAGCTCCGCTCCTATTCGGACATTCGCTACCTCGACTCGCTGGGCAGGAAGGTGACGCTCGTGCGCGGAGGACGCTACTACCATCCAAAACCCTTCCGGGGCAAGGTGGTCGCCGTTTCCTATCCTTTCGAGGGAGGCAGCCGCGTCGTGGAATTCGACCCGGAGGGAAAGCAGCTTGCCTTCTGGCAGGCGCCGGACAGCCTCCAGATAGTCGAGGCGGCAAGGACGGAGCAGGGCGTGTTCGCAAGCGGCATCACCGCTTCGGGTTACGGCATCTGGCGCGTCGACGAGGGTTTCCGCCGGGTGCTCGAGCCGCAGCCGGTCAAGATAAAGCAACTCAGCGCGCGGGGCGGAAAGCTGCTTTTCGTATGCGACCGCACGGGCGTGAATGAACTCTACAGCCTTGATCCCGCCTCACGCGAGCTCAAACAGCTGACTTCCCTTGAGCAGGGCGGATCGGACTTCAATTTCAGCCCCTCAGGGGACAGCCTCTATTTCTCGGCGCTGCGCTCCGACGGGCGGGCGCTGTATGCAGTAGATGCCGACAGCCTGCGCAGCGAGCCTGCCGACTGGAACAGCATCCACAGCTACTTCATTGCGGATAAACTCAGTGCGGGGGAAAGCCTCCGTCCGGATTATGAAAGCCAGGTGCAGCTAAGCGAGCCGAAGGCCTACAGCAAGGCGCTGAACCTGCTGAAAGTCCACTCCTGGCTGCCTTTCTACCTCGATTACGACGAGATTGCCATCCTGAGTTCGGAAAGCCTGATGAACAGCCTCGGGCTGGGCGCCACCGCCTTCTTCCAAAACGAACTCTCCACCGCCTACGGCAGCGCCGGCTACCACGCCTCTAAGGTTGACGGACGCTGGAAGCACGCCGGCCACCTGCGCCTGACCTACAAGGGGCTGTTCCCGGTCATCAACGCTCGTCTTGACCTCAACTCCGACAGGGCATATACTTACAGCGTGGTGAAGGACAGCACCCGCATCAAGCTCGTAGCCGGACAGAGGCCCGCTCCCCGCTTCTCGGCAAGCGTGGACATCTACCTGCCGCTGAACTTCTCGCGCGGAGGCCTGAGCATAGGCGTGGTGCCGAGGCTCAGCGCCTCGGTCAACAATGACGACTGCCAGGGCAGGCCGCTTGCGAAGATGACGGGCAGCCTCAGGGCATACGCCATCGAGGGCATCCCGCAGTCGAGAATCTTCCCGCGCTGGGGTGTGGGATGCGAGCTGTTTATGAGCGCGCGCCCGTGGATGTACGAGCTGATGTGCGCCAACATAGTCGGGAAGGTCTATGCCTATGTGCCTGGCCTTATGGACACCCACGGCATCAAGCTGGGGCTTACCGTCCAGAGGCGGCTGGACAACGGCATCTTCTGCGAGAACGCGGTGAATCTCCTGCCGAGAGGCTACGCTTCGGGGCTGCATACCGCCCTCGCGACGCAGAGCCTCCAGACTAAGTTCTCCTTTGACTACGCCCTGCCTTTCGCACCCGTGGACTGGAGCGGTCTGAGCCCGGTGGCCTACCTGCGCAACTTCGAGCTGACAGCCCACGGCGACGTCCTCGCCCTGCGCGGCCCAAAGGGTACGGACACGGGGCGCCTTGCCAGCGCGGGCCTTGACCTGTGCGCCAGGCTGAGCAATCTGCTCTGGATACCTTTCCCGACACGAATCGGCGTCGAGTACAATTACCTATGGGGTTCAGCCTTCGAGGCCCTGCTTCCGGAGGCGGGTGCAGCAGACCACCACTCCCTCAACCTGATTTTCAGCGTCTCGTTCTAGGCTTATTCGAAGAACTGGCGGAGGAAGCCGTCATTGACCTGCGCAAGACCTGTCGCCGCATCCCGGATTCGCGGATTGCGCTCGACGATGCCTGCGCAGTCGTGGTAGAGGCCCATCCCGGTGACAACCATCTCCATATTGGAGTTTTCGGGATAGGTGAAAGTGATTTCGGAGTCGGCGCCTTCGAGTTTGAAGAACTTCAGGCTGACATCCTTCTTGAGTTCCTTGACCGTGACGAACTTGCACATCTCGACGAGGATGTCATCAAGACCGGCATCGAAAATCTTGATTTTCTCGATGAGTTCGCCCGGCGTCCTCACCTGGCGGCCGACATAGCCTTCAGGAAGGCCGGAGGCCGAGATGGGGCTTGGGCTCAGGACCAGCATCAGGGACTGCTGGGGGTCGTGGTACACCATAGGGTACACGGCGAGGTTGACCTTCCCGCATTCAGGGCAGGTCCAGGTAAACAGGCTGCCGTCAAGGATTTTGTCCTTGAGCTCGGGCTCTTCCCCTACATTGACGTTGGGAAAGTAATTTACAGAGTGCGCGCAGGAGCATTCCGTGCAGCGGCAATTGATGCTTTGTCCTGTCATAATCTCATTTTTTCTTGTCTATCCATTTCCAGAGGGCAAACATCAGCGCTCCCCAGACAAAGAACAGAAGGTAATACACCCAGTGCGGAAGCCGGGCTTCGAAGGCGCGGGTATAGTCCGGCAGGGGCGCATCCGCAGGGATGTCGGCGTAGTAATAGGCTCCCGCGCCGAAATCGTAGTCAGGATTGAGGCCAAGCCCCCTGGACATAATGTATATTACAGCACAAAGAGTGGCCGCCATAATGATAATCAGGGCCACTCTTGATGCTTTTGAAAACTTGCTCATCTAGTCGAGTACCGGAATAGGGAATACCACTCCCGACAGCAGGAACCATACGGCCAAGAAGGTGAGCAGGATGTTGAAGACCTGGCCCACGATGTAGAGCCACAGGACCTTGCCACCCTGGAGCTGCTTTGCGATGTCCTTGAAGTTGGTGTCAAGGCCAATGCTTGTGAAAGCGAGGACGAAACACCAGTTCTTGTACTGTCCGAGTACCGAGTTGATTGCCTTTACCTCGTCGGCGCCGGCAACAGGCTGGATGATGAACGAAGCCACGAGCGAGGCGATGAAGAAGCCGAGGATGAACTTCGGGAAGCGGTTCCAGATCTCTGCGGCGCCGGCCTTCCTGCCTGCAGCCTTCTCTGCGCTGGTGGCGAAGAAGATTGCGACGAAGAAGGCGATGAAGCCGATGAGGATGTTCTGGATCATCTTCACGAGTACGGCTGCCTTTTCAGCCTCTCCACCCAGCACGGAACCCGCTACGGCGACTGCGCCGGTAGAGTCAACGGTTCCGCCGATGAGGGCTCCGCCCATAATCGGACTCATATCAAGAGCCCTGATCAGGACAGGCTCGAAGACCATCATCAGAACGGTGAAGATGATGGAAATCGAAACGGCCATCGAAAGGTCTTCCTTCTTGCAGCCGGAAGCGGCGCCGGTCGCGATGGCGGCCGATGTACCGCAGACGCTGGTTGCGGAAGCGAGGGTGATGACGAGCGGCTTGTTGCCGATCTTGAGTACACGTGTGCCGAACCACCACATAAAGATGATTACGAGCGGGGTCACGACCCAAGCAATACCGAGTCCGTAGAGACCGAACTTCGCAATGTTGGAAAACAGCACGGAGAAACCCATAATCACAAGACCGGTCTTGATGTAGAACTCGGTCTTGACAGCAGGTTTCAACCACTGCGGAACTCCGACGGTGTTGGAGATGAGCATTCCGACGATAAGCGCCCAGAAGGCCCATTCCAGGTAGCGGTTGAGTGTAAATTCAGCACTGATGAGGCGGACAACAGCCGCCAGAACGAACACGGCTATGAAAGCCGGAACGAACTTCTTTGCTTTCTCGCCCGTAAGACGCGCTCCGACTGTAAACAGTACGCCGAGCACCGCCAGGGTCAAAACGAATTTAAGCCAGAACTGGCCGGAAGAGAGCTGGTCGAAGAGTGGGACCACCTTTCCTGCCTGGCTGCCGGAAAGAACTTCCCCGCAGGTCCAGGTTTTGAAATTGAGTGCTGAAAAATCAAACGCTCCCGTCAGGGTGGCAACACATCCGATGAGGATGATGATAAAGCCGATCCACACTGCAAGCCAATCCTCAGAACGGTAGAGTTTGGTCCAGTTAAGATTGTTTTTTGCCATTTGGGATTTTGATTTTTGTGATTAAACAAGTGGCAAATATAGCAAATTTGTACTACATTTGTCTCATATGGAAAAAACATGGAGATGGTTTGGTCGAAATGACATCATCACGCTGGATGCACTTCGACAAATTGGGGTCGAAGGCATAGTCACGGCCCTTCACGAAATACCTAACGGCGAGGTTTGGAGCCGGGAAGCGATACGCAGCCTCAGGGAGGAAATAGAGGCCCACGGAATGAGATGGTCCGTGGTCGAGAGCCTTCCGGTCTGCGAGGAAATCAAGTACGCAGGACCGCGTCGCGACGCTCTTATCGCCAATTACCGCGAAAGCCTCAAGCACCTCGGCCAGGAGGGAGTTCGTACGGTTTGCTACAATTTTATGCCGGTCATCGACTGGACCCGTACAGATTTCAACTACAAGTTGCCGGACGGCACGATGGCCCTCTACTTCGATTACGCCAAATTCGCCTACTTCGACATCTGCATCCTCAAGAGGGAAGGTGCCGAGAAGGATTTCCCGGAGGAAATCGTCCGTAAGGTGAGGGAGATGGACAAGACTATGACCGAGCAGGACAAGCTCGAGCTCATCGACAATATCGTCATCAAGACCCAAGGCTTCGTGAACGGTCCTCTGGGCGAGGGTGAGAACTCTCCTGTGGAGCGCTTCAAGGAGCTGATGGTCCCTTACAAAAACGTCTCAAAAGACCAGCTGCGCGAGAATCTCAGGTACTTCCTCAGCTCGATAATGGATGTGTGCGACGAATACGACATCAATATGTGCATCCATCCTGACGATCCGCCTATGCCGATTTTCGGCCTGCCGCGCATCATCTGCAACTCAGAGGATATCCGCTGGATGCTCTCCTGCGTGGACAATGTCCACAACGGTCTGACCTTCTGCGGCGGTTCGCTCTCTGCGGGAGCCCATAACAACATCATCGAAATGGCGCGCGAGTTCGTGGACCGCACCCACTTCGTGCACGTGCGCAGCTGTGACCAGCTGGGCGGCGGCAACTTCGTGGAAGCGCCTCACCTCGGCGGCCAGAACGACATCGTCGAATTCGTCAGAATATTTGAATGCTGCCCGAGAAACATCCCTATGAGGGTGGATCACGGCAAGGCAATGCTCGGCGACGAGAATGTCGCCGGCTACAATCCGGGATACACCTTCCACGGACGTATGCTTGCCCTCGGTCAGGTCAGCGGCATAATGGCCGCAGTCCGCAAGTTCTGCAAGAAGGACTAAAGCTTCTCGAGTACCTTTGCGAGCTGGTCCGGGCAGGATGTCGGACGCTTTCCGCAAGTAATGCCCTTTAGTCGGGAGATTGCCTCATCAACGGTCATACCTTTGATGAGGGCTCCTATGCCCTTGGCGTTGCCGTTGCAGCCCTTTGTATAGGCGACAGAATCGATGACCTCTCCCTTGAGCTGAATGTCTATACGGACTGAGCAGACTATCTTGCTCGGAACGGCGGTCACATAGCGGACGCCGTCGATGGTCTCGTCTTTCTCGATTGTGAAGTCAGAGCCGTCGTTTACAGCCGTTGTCTTTTCCTCAGGAGCCTTGGCGCCCTGCGGAGTCTGGGCCTGGGATACAGTTGAAATGGTGGCAGCCATAATGATTGCAGCTAGAAATTTGAGGTTCATTGCTTGTACTTTGTTTGATTTCGGAGACAAATATACGCGTTTTTGCAAGACATTTGGTATATTTGTATTGACCACATAAATTAACCAGGAAGCTATAATGAAAGAGTCAGAACTCAAGGCGCTGAACCACAAGGCTCATCCTTGGCACGGCATCAGCCTCGGTCCGAACTGTCCGGACGAAATCAGGGCGTTTATAGAAATCGTTCCCACAGACACCGTAAAATACGAAGTTGACAAGAAATCGGGCTATCTCTCGCTCGACAGGCCACAGAAATTCTCCAACATAGTTCCTTCCCTGTACGGTTTCATCCCGCGCAGCTATTGCGGCCAGAAGGTTGCCAATTTCACCAACGAGGCCATCGCCCGCTATGACGTAACGGGAGACGGCGACCCGCTCGACGTCTGCGTCCTCACCGAGAAGGACGTGACCCACGGAGACATCATCGTCAAGTGCATCCCTATCGGCGGCATCAGGCTCCTGGACCACGACCAGGCGGACGACAAGATCATCGCCGTGCTCAAGAACGACGCCGTGTACGGCCAGATTACCGATATGGACCAGCTGCCGATGGAGATTTCCAGGCGCCTTGTCCACTATTTCACGACCTACAAGGATATCCCGGGGGATTCAAAGAAGCGCACCAATTTCATCAGCCTCTACAACGCCAAGGTCGCAAAGGAGGTGATCCTCGCATCGATGGAGGATTACAAGGATTATGTAGAGAGTCTTTAGGCTTTATGCAGGCTCAGGGCAAGGGCGGCCTGCAAGAGGGGTTTACGGCTTATTTCTGGAAGATTTCGGGGTATTCGTGGATGAAGTATGTCGGGGTGCAGCTCCAGGCGTGGCAGGCGCTGTTTTCGGCTATGGTGCCGTAAGGCGTGATGTACTCGTTGAGAGGGTCGTAGGCCTCCCAGAAGGTGTCTGCGCCCTTGAGCAGCATTCCGCCCCAGTAGTCGGTAAGATAGGCTTTCGCCTCATCGGCAAGGCCGCAGAGCAGCATCGCGTCGATAAGGTAGTGGGTGCCGTACGGGGTGCCCGGCATCACTGCGCCCCCGTCAGAAAGGGTGTTGCGGATGGCCGCGGCGCCTTCCTTGGCTCCGAGCACTCCCGCCTTTATCATCCAGGTCTGGGAGAGGACGGACAGCTGGGCGTCCTTGCCGCTGAGGAAAACGCCCCTTTTGCGGTCATAGAGCTTCTGCCTTGCGGCACGCGACATCTTTTCGGCGATTGCGGGGTAATCCCTAACCTGGTCGGTGCAGCCCAGCAGGCTCGCGAGCTCCCAGGTCTGGCGGAGCGCGAAAATCGTGGCGCCCTGCATAGCCGTGTCCACGTCCAGGCCGTCGCGCCAGTCGAAGAAGAGCCATATGTATTCCCCCTTGCGGTCCTTGTCGAAGATCCAGTCTTCGCCCACATAGCTCAGGGCTTCGCGAGTCTGCCTCTCGGCAACCTTCCAGAGTTCGCGCGCCGTTGTGTAGTCGCCCGTGTCCTTGAGATACTCCAGGAGGGTGGAGTTGAAGAGCAGGCTGTACGTAAGGCAAAGGGAGCCTATCTGGGCGTGCGGCTGCGGATGCTCCATTATGTTGCTCATCACCAGGCCGTCGCGGCTGCTCAGGCCGGCAAAGAGGTAGAGGCAGCGCTTCACGAGCTCGAAGTTGCGGAAGGAGTGGCGGTTTGCCAGGCTCTGGAGGTAGAGGTCGCCCACCCAGAGGCGGTGGTCACGCTTCGGGCCGTCCTCGAAGACGGTCTGCATACATTCGTGAAGGGTGCGGTTGGATACGCTCTCGATGCGGCGGATGATTTCAGGGCAGTCGTCGGACAGGGCGACGGCAGGCTCGCCTACCGATGATACGGCTGTCACGAAAGCATCGTCAATCGCGAAGTCGAAGTAAGGTGAGGCGCCTATGAGCTCTATCCTGACATATCTGAAGGCCACGCGGCGCGGCAGGGTGATATACTCGTCGAGGGTCTCGAAGGTGAGATACTCGTCCTGCATCCAGCCGCGGCTCATCACGCCCTGCCAGGGGTCGAGCGGGATGTTCATCTCGGCAGGGAGTTCTCCGAACATCAGCTTGATTCTGACCGGCGCGTCAGGCGTGCGGTCGAGAACCTTGGTGTGGAGGCTGAAGTAGCCGGTGACGTGGGTGCCGAAGTCGAGGGTTATCTCCTTGACCTGCTTGAAACTGCGCTTGTAGAGCAGCTGCCCGGGGTCGCCCGCGTCTTCATAGCGCCAGCCCTGGAAGGCAGCGCTGTCCTTTACGGCTACAACGGCCCTCTGCGGGGCGAGCCGGGTCTTGATGAGTTCGGGCCTGGACTGCTCGGCCTTGAGCAGCCACAACTGCCTTTCGGCGGCGAAGATGTCCTCGGCGCCTTCGACCGTGCGGCTGACTTTCAGGACCTTGTCATCCTGAGGACGGGCAAGGCCGCATAGAGGGACAAGGAGCGCAAGCAGCGCAGAAATAATGAGTCTAGACATTAAAGAGGAAATGCATTATGTCGCCGTCCTGCACGACATATTCCTTGCCCTCGACACCCATCTTGCCGGCGGCACGGACGGCGGATTCTGTCTTGTAGTTGACAAAGTCTTCGTATTTGATCACCTCGGCGCGGATGAAGCCCTTCTCGAAGTCGGAGTGGATGACGCCCGCCGCCTTCGGGGCCTTGTCGCCCTTGTGGATGGTCCAGGCGCGGCACTCGTCGCTGCCGGCGGTGAAGAAGGTCTGCAGGCCGAGCAGGTGGTAGGCACCCTGGATGAGGCGCACTACGCCCGACTCTTCGAGGCCCATCTCCTGAAGGAACATCTGGCGGTCCTCGTAGTCCTCCATCTCGGCGATTTCAGACTCGGTGCGGGCGGAGATGATGAGGATTTCGGCGTTCTCGTCCTTGACGGCTTCGCGTACGGCATCGACATAGGCGTTACCGTTCACGGCAGATGCGTCATCGACGTTGCAGACGTACATCACGGGCTTGCTCGTGAGCAGGAAGAGGTCGTGGGCGATGCTCTCCTCCTCGTCGTTGAGCAGCTTGACCGAGCGGCAGGACTTGCCCTGCTCAAGGGCGGCCTTGTAGCGGAGGAGCAGGTCGGTGAGCTTCTTTGCGTCCTTGTCACCCGCCTTGGCGGCCTTCTGAGCCTTTGCGAGACGTGCCTCAACGGTCTCGAGGTCCTTTATCTGGAGCTCGGTGTCAACGACTTCCTTGTCGCGCACGGGATCGACGCTGCCGTCAACGTGGACCACATTGCCGTCGTCGAAGCAGCGCAGAACGTGGAGGATGGCGTCAGTCTCGCGGATGTTGGCCAGGAACTGGTTGCCCAGACCTTCGCCGCGGCTCGCGCCCTTGACCAGGCCCGCGATATCGACTATGTCCACAGTTGCAGGTATGGTCCTCTGAGGCTTGCAGATGTCGGACAGGACTTCAAGCCTCTTGTCGGGGACGTTGGTGGAGCCGAGGTTCGGCTCGATTGTACAGAAGGGGAAATTTGCGCTCTGGGCCTTGCCCGAGCTTACACAGTTGAAGAGGGTTGACTTGCCGACATTCGGAAGTCCTACTATTCCGCACTTTAATGACATATCGCTATTTGATTATTGCGCGAATTTAGTCATTTTTGGGGTACTATGAAAACTCTTACTTCAACTGTGCTGGCTGCGCTCCTGCTGTCCGTCCCCGGCGTGGCCGCCCGCTGCCTTGAACCCCACGTTGCGGATTCGCTGATAGTGATGTTCTGGAATGTCGAAAACTTCTTCGACTGGACGGATTCGGGCTTTTCTTCCTCGGACGCGGAGTTCTCCGCCGAAGGAGCGCGGCGCTGGTCCCGCAGCCGCTTCAACGCCAAATGCAATGCCATCGCCAAGACGATTTTCGCCGCAGCCGACCGCTACGGCGCACTACCCGA
>JAEDLO010000129.1 GCA_016295245.1 Bacteroidales bacterium
GTCGAGAACTTCAGCCCAGAGGTAGCCATAGTAGCCGGCGTTGTAGCCGCTGCCGCCAAAGATATGGTTGAAGTAGGTGCTACGGTAACGGAAGGTAATCTCCGGGATAAGGCCGATCTCCTCTGCAACCTTTGCCTCAAAGGAGTCGATGTCCACGCCGTCAAGGCTCTTGAGCTCGTGCCACTTCATATCAAGTATTGAAGCGGCGCAGAGTTCGGTGGTCATAAAGCCCTGGTTGAACTTGAGGGCGTTGTTTATCTTCTCCACCAGGGCGGCGGGGATGACCTCGCCCTTGTCGTTGATGGCGTATTTCTCGAGGAGCTCAGGCTGGAAAGCCCAGTTCTCGTTGAACTGCGAGAACATCTCCACGAAGTCCCTCTTCACGCTGGTACCGCTTACAGAAGGATAGTGGCACTTGCTCAGCAGTCCGTGCAGGGCGTGTCCGAACTCGTGGAAGGCGGTCTGGACCTCGTCGATGCTCATATACTCGGAGAGGTTGCCTACATTTACGATAATCGGGCGGACCTCAACTCCGTTCGCGTCATAGTACTGCTCGCGGACATTGTTCATCCACGCGCCGCCTCTCTTGCTCTCGCGGGGGAAGTAGTCTGTGGTGAAGATACCGATCAGCGAACCGTCGTCGTTGGTAAGCTTATAGGTGGTAACGCAGTCGGGGTTGTAGCTGGGCACTCCCTCGAGCACCTCGGCGTTCACTCCGTAGAGAATCTTGGCAGCCGCGAAGACTCCTTTGACTACGTTCTCTGCCTTGAAGTAAGGGCGGGTCTCAGCCTCGTCGAGGTCATACTTTGCCTTGCGGACCTTCTCGGCATAGTACCACCAGTCCCACTGCTCGATTTTGGAGCCCTCGGGAAGCTTGCCTGCCTTGATATCCTCATCCATAACAGCCTGCATATCAGCAAGTTCTTCTTTTGCCTTCTGCACTGCAGGAGTCATAATGCCCATAAGGAAGGCATCTACGGTTTCGGGATTTGCGGCCATCTTGTCGGCAAGGGTGTACTCGGCGCTGGTCTCGTAGCCGAGGATATTGGCCTTGCGTATGCGCAGAGAAAGCAACTCCTTGATCAGCTCGCGGTTATCGTTCTCGTTGCCGTTGTGGCCGCGCATCCTATAAGCCTCGTTGTACTGGCGGCGAAGCTCGCGGTCCTCAGTGGTGGTCATCTTGTCGGGATAGGCAGACACGCTGAAGCCGAACTTCTGCGCGAAGGCGTTGGACTCGGCGAGTATGTTGTTGCCAATCTTCTGGGTGAGTTCTGCGGTGCGGGTGTTGATGACGCGCAGCTCCTCCTGCTTGTCCTCGGGGAGACCGATGCCGTCGCGGATAAAGCCGTCATACCACTTTTTGAGCACCATCTGCTGCTCGCGGGTAAGGCCGCTCTGGTCGGCATTATAGACCTCGGCAACCCTGTGGTAGAGGGCCTTGTTGAAGGAGATGTTGTCGCCGTGGGCGCTCAGAAGAGGTATGGCCTCGTCCAGAACGGCGTCGAGAGCGTCGCTGCGGTCAGTCTCGCTGACATTGTAGAGCACGCCCTGGACCTTGGCGAGGATGCCGCCGGAGAGCTCAAGGGGAGCGATGGTATTGTCGAAGGTAGGAGCCTCGGGATTTGAGACTATCGCTTCGATTTGGGCTGTCTGCTCATCGATGCCGGCCTTGATGGCGGGGATGTAGTCAGAGGTCCTGATCTTGTCATAGGGAGGGATCCCGTAAGGGGTGTCCCACTCCGTAAGGAAGGGGTTTTGTCTGTTGCAAGAGCACATAGCCAAAGCAATCAAAAGAAATGAAAATGTTTTTCTCATAATATGGAACCAACTATACTTATTCTACTACCTTGATGTCGCTGATGTTGTTCACAACCATCTGGATCTTACCCTGATAGAGGGCGAGGATACCTGTAACTTCGACCTTGGCGCTGCCGTTGAGCACAGACTCTGGGATGGGGCGGTCGGCGAACTTCGAGAAGCCGCTGGTTCTCACCTGGATGCAGGTGCCGTTGGGGGTCGAGAAATAGTGGCTCACGCTTGCGGCGGCCTTCTCGATGCCGGGATAGCTTACCTTTCCCTGGGCGTCCACATTGCGGTAGTCGCCCACCTTGCCGTAGTTGTAGTCATTGGCATTACCGATGCTGACCTCATCCCAAACTCCGGAATAGAGGTACTCGGCCATCTTCTCCTTGCTCATTGCCCAGGTGTTGATGCCGGTGCCGGCGCCGGAGATGAAGATGCGGTTCGAAGAGAGCTTCTTGTTCTGGTTCGAGTTGAGATACAGAAGGGCGAAAGCCTCGTTCTGCTCCTTGTAGCGGGTGTCGTACCATCCGTAGGTCAGGTCCTTGACTGTCACGAGTTTACCCACATAATGACTGGTGGCCTGAGTGGCGGTAGATGCGGGAAGCGAGCTTTCAGGCACGACTACGGGCTCCACCTCCGGGCCTATCTCGCCCTTGAAAACATGTGAGTCAATCAGAAGCGAAGACTCCAGGTAGGAAGTCTCGTACTCGCCTGTGGGGTCGCTGAATCCGATCTGAACCATTCCGTTGCCGTATGCAGTGCCGGACTTGTAGCCATACATTCCAAGGCACAACTCCCTGCAGTCCACATATATTCTCTGTCCGGGAAGATAATCGTTGTAAAGGCCGTTCTTGCCAATCTTGATTTCCATTCCG
>JAEDLO010000130.1 GCA_016295245.1 Bacteroidales bacterium
AAAGGTTGTAAACCGTATTGACCAGAATGCCAAGAAGATGCAACGTGTCACTTCAATGAAGATATACCTCACAAATCCTACGCTGCGTTGTGCTCTGTTTTCACCAATCACCGAAACCGACGATGCTTGTGGCGAGATGGTTGAAACAGCAATCTATGACCAGTGGATACTTGGGGACAAGACTGATTTTTATTATGCGAACTGGAGCAAAGGTAGAGAAAAGGGGGAAGTGGACATAGTATGGGTAGAGGGGTCTTCACAGAAGGCCTTCTCTCTTGCTGAAATCAAATGGACAGATAAGTTCTTTGAGGATCCGAGTCAGCTCAAATCACTGCGACGCTTCCTTGAAGTTAATGATGGCATAGGCAAGATCATTGTTACCACGAAGTCAAAACTTGGTCGCGCAAATATCGATGGCAAAACATTCCTATTTATACCATCTGCGTTGTATGCTTATTGGGTCTCAAAGTTTCTTTTCGAAGAGAAAACAAATAAGATTCTTCTCCCGGATGCAAAATAAGCCTAAAAAAATCTCTTATTCTTACATTTGCTTGTAAGTTGCTAAAAATCAGCGTTGTACAAGTGTAAAATAAGATGCAGCCACGGCTCTTTAAGCCAAAAAAAGCCCCTGACATTCGCGTCAGGGGCCTTTTTCTTAAAGCTTAGACCGGATTAGTACTGCTTTTTCCAGTCAAGTCCGCTGAAGTCTTCGGAGATGTCCTTTCCGGCAATTGCTTTCGCCGACGGTGAATTCGCTGCTGCACTGAATCCAGTCGTTCACAAGTGTGAAGCTGTCTTTGTAGATGCCTGCGTATGATACGTTCTTGCCGATGAACTAAATTCCAGGAGAACGAGAGCGCTGATTGACCGGACCCCTGCAGCAAGGCTTAGAACCTCACCATCAATTCACAGACAAGCTTGTCCTGTTCGCTGACCTTCGCGCCGCCGCGGGGGTACCAGTATTTTTCGTAATTGAGTCGTATGTGGGTGGGGAACAGCGGGTTGCGTATGCTGAAGGTGAGGCCTACGGTCATACGGTGGCGTTCCGTGTCCGTCAGGGCAAGCTGTCCGGTCGGCTTGCCGTCGGCGTCCTGAATGAAGCCGCTCTTGCCGGAGGAGTGGTCCTGCATCCAGTCATATCTGCACAGATAGGAGATGCTTTCCAGAAAGCTGCCTTCCTTGCCCACGCGCTGGCGCCAGATGGCCATCGTGTTGAGCGCATTGCAGTCTGTGAAGGCCTGCGAATCGTAGCTCTTGTGCAGGAATTCCGCCTCCAGGTGAAGGTCGCCCAGCCTGGCAAGCGCCCCGAAGTCGATGGAGGTGTAGGATGCCTGGCGGTCGGCTATCATCTGGTGTTGAATGCTCGGGACCAGACTCAGCCACTTGACCGGGTGGAACTGGATTCTTGCCGAATAAGCCGGGGTCTTGAACCAGGCGCTTTTCTGGTTTTCAAGGAGTTCGCCGTTGAAGATGCCAGCATCGACGGAGAGGATGGTCCGGCCGTCCTTGCCGGTGAAGTCATAACCAATCTGGAAGCCCACGTCGCGCACATTGCCCACCTGTTTTGCTATGAATGAGCGGTTGGCGAAGAACTGGGCTGAAGGGTTCCTGTGGGCATCGATGGTGAAGGGCATACGCTGCTGGCCTATGGTCAGGCGCAGATTGCCCACCGGCCTTATCCTCACCCAGGCGTCCTTCATCTTGATGGAATATTCGTCGCAAAGGTCCACCTCCAGCTTGTACTCCGAGCGCAGGGGTATCTTGCCGCTGAGCGAAAGCCTTGCGTTTCTCACCTCAAAACGTCCCGAGCCCATCTCCGGCTGATATTCAATCTTCCCACGCAGAACACCCTGAATATCAGGTATATACTCCTTCTTCTGGGCCCTTGCCGAAAACTCACTCACACCAAACAAGCACACACAAGCCGCGCAGCCCATGCCGGCCCTGCGCACAATCCGCAACAAATCCTCAAAAATCATACGTAGCTGGTTTTATGCAAAGATAAACCATAAATCCACACCAAATGTTAAATAACAGTTAACCCGCCCTCGCGCGTCTCGGCCCGTCTCAGCCTCGTTCCTCAGTCTCCCGCGTCTGGTGCCATTGGGGTCGGTGACTATGGTCAACGAGGGGCCTACCACTTCGTGGCGTCCTCAATTTACGGGTGCCAATGCCTCCCCTCGACCACAGCCACTTACCCTAAACCCAGCCAACATCGAGGAGCCTCAATCCGATTGCCATAGCCACCTTCTCGGCCCCATGCCGACGAGCAAAACCTCGGCACCATAGTCACAAAACACATCCCGGTACCAATTGACTCTACCGGCCATCCATGAAACACAAGCATTACCATCTTTTTCAAAAGCCTTATGTGCGCCGTGGTGACAACCGCCGCGAGGAGAGCCTTTGGCGAGCTCCCCGCAGCGGCGAGTTGTAGCCGCCGAGCCGCGTAAATCGAGGCGGCGTCACCATTCAACCCTCAATTCCCCTCCTGACTTCATCCTCTTTCAATTCAATATCCCTCAAAATCTTCCAATCTCCGCTCTCCAACCTCAGTCCCCTTCTCGTGTCAATCACCTGCGCGGGTAACCCCCGTCAGAAGCACCTCTGAGGCATCCTGGGTGCGCAGGTGAGACCATTATGCCTTCAC
>JAEDLO010000048.1 GCA_016295245.1 Bacteroidales bacterium
CATTGCCATACGGAAGTCGAAACCTATTCCACCGGCCTCGAAAGGCGCTGCGAGCCCGGCCATCGCGCTGACATCCTCGGCGATGGTAATGGCGTTGGGGTAAAGTTCGTGGATAAGCAGATTGGCCAGTGCCAGGTAGCTGACGGCATTCTCGTCAACTCCCCGGTCGAAGTAGTAGGCATAGTTGCCGAAGTCCTTGCCCAGACCGTGGTCCCAGTAGAGCATACTGGTCACACCGTCGAAGCGGAAACCGTCCAGATGATATTCCTCCATCCAGTACTTGCAGTTGGACAGCAGGAAGTATTTCACCTCGTCCTTGCCGTAATCGAAGCAGCGCGAGCCCCAGGCCGGGTGGTAACCCTGATGGCCGCCGTAGAAGTAGAGGTCGTCGCGGCCGTCAAAGCGGCTCAGGCCCTCAAGCTCATTGCTCACGGCGTGGGAGTGGACTATGTCCATAATCACGGCTATGCCCTTCGAGTGGGCGTCATCAACCAGGCGCTTGAAGTCCTCCGGGGTGCCGAAGCGCGAACTCAGCGCGAAGAAGGACGAAACCTGGTAGCCGAAGGAGCCGTAGTAAGGGTGCTCCTGGAGAGCCATTATCTGCAGGACGTCATAGCCCAGGCTCTTGACCTTCGGAAGCACGTTGACGCGGAATTCCTCAAAGGTGGACACCTTCTCCTCTTCCGAGCTCATTCCGATGTGGCATTCGTAAATCATCGGATTGCGGCGCGGACCCGGCCTGCGGGATTTCCACTTGTAGGCCGGAGTGTCCCACACCTGGGCGCTGAAGACCTTGGTCTCCGGGTCCTGGACGACCCTGGTCACATAGGCGGGAATCCTCTCTCCGCCGCCTCCTGCCCATTCCACCCAGAGCTTGTAGAGATCGCCGTGGTGGATGCAAAGGTCCGGGACGCGCAGCTCCCAGTTGCCGTTGCCGACAGGCTTGAACTCATAGGCTTCGGTGCGCTTCCAGTTGTTGAAGTCGCCGATGAGGTATATCCTGTGGGCGTTCGGGGCCCACTCCCTGATTACCCAGCCGCCGGCGTCGCGGTGGAGAGGATAGTAGAGGTGGTTGTTGATGGACTTGGAGATTCTGTTGCCGCGTCCGGCTATCTTCTTCTTGTCTGCGAGTATCCTCTCGTGGCGCGCATTTATAGCCTCCTTGAACGGCTCGAGCCACGGGTCAATCTCATAAATCTGTTTTGTGCTGGTCATAACTGTTCGGTTTTTTCTCTCATTGTTCGCAAATAATCGCGGCAAGCCGCTATCAAGCTGTCGGAGCGCTTTATCAGCGCCTCGATATCTTCCAGAGCCGTGGACGGGTCCTCCACCTTGAGGGCTATGCGCTCCAGCTCTGCGACCGATTCGTAATAGTCAAATTCTTGATTTTCAATCATTTGTCTTAATTTCAAAAACACTTGCACGCAACTCCCCGTCCGAGAAGACCACCCGCAGCTCATCCCCCGGGGCGAAGGCAGATGCGCTCTTGCGCACCACCGTGTCCGCGCCGGTAATGAGGGCGTAGCCGCGGGAAAGGACATTGCGCGGGTCTGCCGCGCGTATCCTTGCGCCCAGGGCGTCGAGGCGTGCATCCATAGCCGAAAGACGCGACAAGAAAGCCGTGCGCAGACGAGTGCTGAAGGAGCTTATCCTCTCGTCTTCGGCGGCATACGCGTCAATAAAGAGATCCGCAAGCGCCGTTGGCGTCTTGACGGCACAGTAAGCAACCATATCCGCCACGTGGTTGTCGCGCTCGTGGCCTATTGCAGTGAAGACCGGAACGGGACAGGTAGCGATGGCAAGACACATTCCGTAATCGTCGAAGCAGGCGAGGTCGAGGGCGCTGCCGCCTCCGCGCAGTATCAGAACCGCATCGAAGGGATTCGCGGCGCACTGCACGTCCTGAAGGGCATCTGTGATACTCTGGGGCGCATTTTCACCCTGCATCGTCGCCTCGAAGAGGGTGACGCTGAAGCGGAAGCCGTAGGGGTTGCCTTCCAGATGGCGGCAGAAGTCGCCGTAGCCGGCGGCACTCGCTGCAGAGATGACCGCAAGGCGGTATGGCAGCGCAGCGGCCTCAAGCCCCTTCTGGGCATCCATCAGGCCATCCCCGGAGAGCCTTTCGATGGTGCGGCGCTTCTCGAGTTCGGCGGCGCCGAGGGTGAATTGCGGCTCGATTTCGTCAATGCTCAAGCTGAAGCCGTAAAGCTCGCTGTAGGACGGCTGCACCCGCGCCAGAATCTCCATCCCGGCGGCCAGGGAGCCTCCCGTGGCCTCGCGGAAATAGGCTGCAAGCGGGAGGTAACGGCTGCGCCAGATGACGGCCTTCGCCTTTGCGAGCACCCGGCCCCCTTGATTCTGGCACAAGTCGATATAGCAGTGTCCGTTGGCCTTGACCTGGACCGAAGCGATTTCGGCCCGGACCCAAAGCCTCTGAGGGAACAAGTCCTCGACCCCTTCCTTCATCAGGAGCTGCAACTCCAGCAAATCGATCACGTCAGTGTTCATTCTTTACAAAAATAAGAAAAAAAACAACAAAAGAATTGCTATCTTTGCCCAGATTTTAAGTTAGTACGTATTATGAAAATCTCCGAGGCCAAGTTTGCCGGTAGCAGTACAAGGGTTTCGATGAAGCCGAAGAGACTTTTGCCCGAGTTCGCCTTCATCGGAAGGTCAAATGTAGGAAAATCATCGCTGATCAATATGCTCTGCAACAACAACAAGCTCGCGATGACATCTTCGACTCCGGGCAAGACCAAGGTGGTCAACCACTTCCTTATCAACGACAGTTGGTATCTGGTGGACCTGCCGGGTTATGGCTACGCCAAGATGAACCAGAAAGGGCGGGAAGAGCTCTCGACGGTGATTAACGACTATATCCTCGGTTCGTCAGAGCTGATGATGCTCTTCGTGCTCATAGACTCAAGGCACGACATCGGAAAGATCGACAGGGATTTCCTCGCCCGCCTGGGTGAAAACGGCATTCCCTTCGCGATAATTATGACAAAATGCGACAAGCAGGGCCCTAATGTACTGGCGGCCCAGCTTGAAAAGGACAAGGCCATACTGCTCGAGCAGTGGGAGGAGCTCCCGCCGATTCTCTGCAGTTCATCCAAGTCCGGCAGCGGAAAGAACGAGATCCTCGAATATATCGAGTCAATATTGAACACCCAATAACTCACAAATCATTCAAGATATGTATCATTCCCACAGAATGGAACTCTTCGCGTGCAGGGCATCGGAGGACTTCGCACACAAGGTGATCAGCCATCTCAACGCACTCACTCCGGACAACGACAATCCGCTTCATCTGGGCGAGCTCGTGACCACTCCTTTCAGCGACGGTGAGTTTCAGCCTCAGTTTGAAGAAAGCGTCAGGGGCGCTACCGTATTCATTCTTCAGTCGACCATCCCTCCTGCAGACAACCTGATGGAGCTCCTGCTCGCCATCGATGCTGCCAAGAGGGCTTCTGCCGACAAGGTTATCGCCGTGATGCCGTACTTTGGCTGGGCGCGCCAGGACCGTAAGGACCGCCCGAGAGTGGCCATCGGCGCAAAGCTCGTCGCCAACCTTCTGCGCGCGGCGGGAGCAGACCGTGTGATGACCTGCGACCTGCACGCCGACCAGATTCAGGGCTTCTTCGACATCCCTGTGGACCATATCTACGCCAGCAAGGTCTTCATCCCATATATCCTCAACAGGAACTTCGAGAACCTGGCCATCGCCGCTCCGGATATGGGCGGCGCCAAGAGGGCAAACTCTTACGCCAAGGCTCTCCAGACGCCCGTAATCATCTGCCACAAGACCAGGGAGAGGGCCAACGTCGTCGGCTCAATCACCGCCATCGGTGACGTTGAGGGCAAGAATGTCATCATAGTTGACGATATGATTGACACCGCAGGCACCCTCTGTATGGCTGCCAAGGTCCTCAAGGACAAGGGCGCCCAAAGCGTAAGAGCCTGCGCAACCCACGGACTGCTCTCGGGTTCGGCCATCAGCCGCATCCACGATTCACAGCTCGAGGAGGTCTTCATCACCGACTCCATCCCTCATCCTGAGCTTGCGAACGACCCGAAAATCCGCATCGTTTCGATGACCGAGGTCTTCGCCAAGATCATCCACAAAGTCTATAACTACGAGTCGATCAGCAGCGACTTCATTTTCTAAGATAACGCGATGAAACTGTTCCTTGCAACCCTGGCGCTTGTCGCCCTGTGCGTCTTCGCTCTGTGCTTCAACATCATCTTCAGGAAGAAAGAGTTTCCCAAGTATGATGTCGGCTCCAATGAGGAGATGCAGAAGAGGGGCATACGCTGCTACAAGGACGTTGACGCGGAAATCCACAACAAAGCCTGTCGGGGCGATTTCTCCGAAGCCTGCAAGGACTGCGGACTGAAATCGACCCCGGAAGCTTCTAAAAAAGTCAATATATGAGTTTGGTAGCAATAGTCGGCAGGCCTAATGTCGGCAAATCAACCCTCTTCAATCGCCTCGTTGGAATGAGGCAGGCAATCGTCGACGATGTCGCCGGCGTTACCCGCGACCGCCATTATGGCCGCTGCGACTGGTGCGGGCGTGAATTTTCGGTAGTGGACACCGGCGGCTACACCACCAACTCCGACGACGTCTTCGAGTCGGCCATCCGCTCCCAGGTGCAGATAGCCATCGACGAGGCCGACCTCATCCTCTTTATGGTCGAGGCCGCCACCGGCATAACCGATTACGACGCCGACATAGCCGACATTCTGCGCCGCACGCGCAAGCCGGTGGTCCTCTGCGTCAACAAGGTCGATTCCGGAGAAAAGATGTTCGACACCTACCAGTTCTATTCGCTGGGACTGGGAGAGATTTACAGCATATCGGCAGCCAACGGAAGCGGCACCGGCGACCTGCTTGACGCGGTTGTGGCCGCTCTTCCGGAGGATGAGCCCCAGGAAGACGCCTATGCCGGGCTGCCGCGATACACCATCGTGGGCAAGCCTAACGTGGGCAAGTCTTCGATGACCAACGCCCTGCTCGGCCAGGAGAGGAACATCGTCACTCCGGTTGCCGGAACCACCCGCGACTCCATCGAGTCGCACTACAACAAGTTCGGCCACGAGTTCATGCTCGTCGACACCGCCGGCATCAGGCGCAAGGCCAAGGTCCACGAGGACCTGGAGTTCTATTCGGTGATGCGCTCCATCCGCGCCATAGAGCACTCCGACGTCTGCATCCTTATGATAGACGCTACCCAGGGCATGGAAGCCCAGGATATGAACATCTTCAACCTGATTGCCAAGAACAGGAAGGGCTGCGTGATAGTCGTGAACAAGTGGGACCTCTTCGAGAAGGACTCAAACACTATGAAAGAGTACATCGAGGGCCTCAAGGCAAGAATCGCCCCTTTCAACGACATCCCTATCATCTTCACTTCCGTCCTCAACATGCAGCGCATCCAGGACGTACTCAATGCGGCAAATGAAGTCTATGCGAACTATTCTCAGAAGATTCCTACCGCAAGGCTCAACGAGACCCTCCTCCCTATCATCGAGGAGACGCCTCCGCCTGCCTGGAAGGGCAAGTACGTGAAGATCAAGTACGTCACCCAGCTCCCTACGAAGTTCCCTTCCTTCGCCTTCTTCTGCAATCTCCCGCAGTACATCAAGGACCCGTACAAGCGCTTCCTCGAGAACCAGCTCAGAAAGAACTTCAACCTCAAGGGCTGTCCCGTACAGATTTTCTGCCGCCAGAAATAAGACCGGCTATTTCGGATATTTGATGGTGAAGCACGCTCCTTTCAGGCTGAAGGAGCGGCTGTAGGCTATCGTGGCCGAGCAGCGTTCAAGCACGCTGCGGCTGATGGCCAGGCCGAGGCCCGATCCGCCGCTCTTGGTGGTGAAGTTCGGCGTGAAGAGTTTTCCCACATTCTCGTCCGACACTCCCGGACCGTTGTCCTCGAAGACGATGTCGTAATAGCCGTCTTCGACCGCATTGCGCAGGGAGATGACTATGTGTCCGTCAGGCGCATCGCCCACTGCCTGTACGGCATTGCTGATAAGGTTGACGAACACACGCGTGAGCTGAGGCTTCGGACCCACAGCGAGTGCATCAGAAAAGCCGAAGTAGTCGAACTTGATGTTGTCCCTGTTGTCAAACATAGCAATTTCCTCCCGCAGCATACGGTCAAGATCGAGTTCAGTCGAATCTTGGGTATAGAGTTTGGCGAAGGTCGAGAAGTCGTTGGCCGTCTCGGTGAGGATGTCTATATGGTCGAGGAAGACCTTTGAGGCCTCGTCGAAGAGATTCTGCCAGGCAGGGTCACCCTTCTGTTTGAGGCGGATGATCCTCTGAAGCTGAAGCTTCATCGGGGTGAGAGGGTTCTTGATCTCGTGGGCCACCTGGCGGGCCATTCCGCTCCAGGCCTTGTCACGCTCGGCCTGGGCAAGCTTGCGGGTGTTTTCCGAAAGTTCGGTAACCATCAGGTTATATGAATCCACCAGGGAGGAGATTTCGTCCTTTCGGTCATAGCGTATGTACTCGAGCGAGTCGAGGTCGGCGTGGCTCATCTTAACGGACATCTCGCTCAGAGGCTTGAAGAGCCTGTCAACCACTGCGGCGACGGTGAAGAGCGCGGCCATCAGAAGCAGCAGGAAGATGGAGATGACCGTGGCGGAGTGGATGATGGCGTCATTCTCAAAGTCGTAGTTCTCTTCGGTGTAAGGAGATGAGACTATTGCTATCACATTGCCGCTCTGGCCGATAATCGGCGCATAGAGGCAGTGGATGAGCTTGCCTTCAACCTTCTCCTTCTGGATATGGAAACGGGCATTCCTGTACATTATGTTGTCATAGGCCTCCCCGTCCATTCGAGGGGAGAGCATATTGCGGTCGAAGAGCACAGGCGTCGTGGACATATATATCAGACCTTCAGGAGAGTACAGTGTCAGGTCGGAAGACGTGTTGGTTCCCACCCTGGCGACAAGGGACCGGGCCTGACGGAAATCTATCTGGTCAAAGCTGCTGTAGTCCCTCATTCCCGCATTCATCATCTTGGAAATCGCGCCTATCTTGTCGAACATCACGTCCCTGAGGTTGGCCTCGTTGCGGTTGTAGACGAACAGCACGCTGACTGCCGTCATCGTCAGAAGAATCAGGGTCAGGGACAAAAGCAGCACTCCGATTATCCTGTTCTTGAAGTAGCTGCGCTTGAGGACATTGCGGTTTCTGCCCCTGAAGGTCAGGATGGAGAGTATCAGGAAGGCGAGGATGGCGACGGAGATGAGTTCGATCACATAGTTGATGTCGTTGATCTTCTTGCGCGTGATGAGTACGGCCTCATCCTCGGTGATGACGTTGACAAAGTGGGTGTAGCCGTCCATACGGATGACGCTGCCCCGGGAGGCGTAGGCCTGGACATACTTCTCGTCATTGAGCAGGGTCGGGTAAGCGTAGTTGCCGCTGCAGCTTTTGAGCTTGCGCCCCTCATAGCGGGCATAGCTGTAGCCCTCCGGCAGGTTGAAGCCCCTTCCCGTCCCGTGGCCGAAAATGCGCCCGTAGCCCCTGTCTTCGCCGGTCTGACGCCTGTCGATGCGCAGCAGGAGGCGGTTTATGATTTCCTCCGACGGGTCAAGATACTGAAAGACGCCTATGTAGTAGGATGCGTCCGTGCCGAGGTCCACATAGAGGAAGTGGGAGCCCTCGGATATCGGGATACCGCCGCCTACCAGAGAGGCGAACTGGGCATTCCGGTCCGAAATCGGCCAGGAGCCGTTCAGGACATAGACGCTTATCGAATACTGCCTGTCAAGGCGGGGCAGGTAGAGGTCCGTGATACGGCTTCGCACTGATGAGCCGTTGTTGTCCAGGGAAACCAGCGCCGCGATGACGGAATCGTCCGCAATCTGCTGCTCCACCGAGCGCAGGAGCATCTCGAAGTTGATGTCCCTGTCAAGGGCAAGCCTGTTGGACCACACCTCGGTGCGGTTCCTTTCCCGCTCGAAACCCAAGGAGCCGGACACGGCCACCATATAACCGGACACTATGATCGAATAGATTACCCTGAACACTCTCTGCGACGGGTTGATTGCCCTCCTGCCGCCTGAAAGCAGGGGCACGAAAGCAAGCAGCAGAGGCACTGAGGAGAGCATCAGGATGTATGAAAGGTAGATTGCGACGCTATAGAGGCTCAAATCCGAGAACTTGTAGAGTTCCAGGGTCAGACCCGAGTTGCGGATGATGCTTGTGAGCGAGAAGTGGGTATAGACCAGTATCAGGCAGGAAAGCAGGATTGCCGCGACGCAGAAAAGGCCCCGGCGTGATGCCTTGAGCGTTTCGGCTATCCGGCGTCGCATCATATAGGTCAGATAGGCGACGACGAAAATCAGCAGGTTGAGCAGGAACACGGCTCCAAGAGAGTAGAGCAGGTCACTGCCCGCATAGAGCATAGGCGAGAAGACGGAGTACTGATTCTGGATGGTCCGGCCCCACAAATAAAGCGAGACGGTGGCGACGAGGGCTGTCGCAAGGCTGAGCCGGAAACGCCTGAAACTGCGCTCACCCCACAGGTACAGTCCTGCGGCGGCAAGCACCAGCAGGAAGCTCACCCATACGAGCGAAGGGTTCACCTCCATCCCCAGGGATTCGCGGGCAAGCTTGAAAAGCGGCTTACCGTCCACTTCCACAGCCTCTCCCCCACTGTAGTCGAGCGGCATCACGCTCACCCTCTCGCCAAGCCGCAGCCTTTCATTGATGCGAGACTGGGAAGAGTGGGCGTCAATATCAATAATCCACAGTCCGGCCACTATCCGGCAATCCCCGTCTTCGACAGACTTGCCGAGATACCAGGAGTTGCCCAGATTGACAAAAGCCGTCTCACTGCTTATCTGGAGCAGGGGCGAGCCTTGTCCGATGCCCGGATTGACAATCACGGGGATCATGATCTTTTCGGAGATGTCGTCATTGCGTATCGGGAACTGGTGGCACCAGGACTGGAGAGTGTCGGAGCAATACCTGTAAATCACCATATCCTCGGGCACGCCACCGTTCAGGTCCAGCCAGAGCGAATGGTCCTCCTTCAAAGCCTCCTGCATATAGACGTCCATCAGGGCGAGGCGCTTTTCGAGGCGGTGCTGCACCTGGCGGGCGTTGCGGGAAAGGTCCATTGAGTTGCGTATGCCGGAGATAGCCACAAAGAGAATAACCGCACTCAGCAGCATACAGCCGAGCGCAGCAAGACTTCCTATTGTCTTTCTGTTTTTCATTCGTGATGGTAAGGCTCACCCTTCAGTATGGTGAACGCGCGGTATAGCTGCTCTGCAAAAATCGTTCTCACAAGCTGATGGGAGCAGGTCATCTTCGACAGGGACAGCTTGGAATCAGCCCTGGAGTACACCTCGGGGCTGAATCCGTATGCTCCGCCGACTGAAAAGATTATGTCGCGCGAACTACGCGAAAGCTTCTCGCCGAGCATAGCGGCAAACTCCACCGAACGGTATTCCTTGCCCCTCTCGTCGAGCAGGATAAGTTCATCCGAAGGCTTGACCGCCTTGAGGATGAGCTCGCCCTCGCGCTGTTTGATCTGGTCGCGGCTCAGGGCCGAGACATTCTTGAGCTCGGGGATTTCCACGAGTTCGAAGGGCACATAATGCTTGAGCCTCGAAACATACATTCCGAGACCTTCCCTGACCCAGGAAATGTCGGTCTTTCCGACAAGGAGCAAAGTGATTTTCATATCTTTGCAAATATACAGACGTGGCTTGAAATTTGCAAAGCAAGACAGGCGTATGAGCAAGCATATATTCTGCATCATCCTGGCTCTGGTGCTGCTTTCAGCGCGGAGCCTTTTCGCCCAGAGTCCTGTAATCCAGACTTCCGGTAGCGGTGATGTTTTTGTACCTATCAGCAAATATCTCGGTCAGGGCAATTCAGAAGCCCTCTCGGCCTGGTTTGACGACAATCTGGAAATCTCCGTTATCGCCCGGGAGAGCAATGCCAGCAAGGCCCAGGCCAAGCAGATTCTCAAGACCTTTTTCGACAGCTACTCCCCAAGGTCCTTCTCGGTCACCCACACTACCGGCAAGGCCAATCTCAAATACGCCCTCGGCACCCTGGATGCGGGAGGCGAAAATTTCACCGTGACCATCTTCGTCAGCTCGAAGGGAGACGGCTACCTCATCCAGCAGCTCAAAATCGAGCGGCAGTAATTTCCGTATTACAGAAATCAAAAATTTCCTTATCTTTGTTCCGCTATGGAAGAAAAGATCAAAGGAAAAGGCGGCAGACGCCCCGGAGCGGGACGCCCCAAGGGTGACAGCCGCATATACTCATTCCGCGTAGGAGGGAAGCTGGCGGAGCGCATAGACAGCGAGCCCAACAAGACGGAGTTTTTCGTCCGCTCGATAGAGCGCGCCTTGGAGGGAGGCGGAGAAAGGGAGGCCCTGACCTTGCCGTTCTTCGAAACCAGCGTGGTCGCCGGCTTCCCGGTGCCCCTGGACAACGACGAGCGCTCACAGGACATCGACATCATACGCCTTCTCTGCCCGCACCCGGAGGCGTCCTATCTGGTCAGGGTCAACGGCAACTCGATGATTGACGCGGGCGTGCTCAACGGCGACATCGTGATAGTCGACAAGAGCCGGCGCGACCCGGGGCCCAAGGAAATCGCCGTCTGCGAACTAAACGGCGAATACACCCTCAAACACTTCGTCATCGAAGAGGGTCAGGGCTGGCTCGTGCCCGCCAATCCCGAATTCCCGCGCATCAGAATAAGTTCCGAAGACGACTTCCGCGTCTGGGGCACCGTCACCTACATAATCCACAAGGCAAGGGACTGACCGTGTACGCGCTCGTTGACTGCAATTCGTTCTTCGCTTCCTGCGAAAAAGTCTTCCACCCGGGGCTTAAGGGCAAGCCGGTATGCGTCCTGTCCAACAACGACGGGTGCATAGTCGCGCTCACGCCCGAGGCCAAGGCTCTTGGGCTGCGCAGGGGCGATGCGGCATTCAAGCAGAGCGAGCTGATACGGCGCAACGGCGTCAGCGTCTTCTCCAACAATATGGTCCTCTATGCGGCTATGTCCCGGCGCATCACCAGCATCCTGCGCCAGAGCATCGAGCGGGTCGAGAGCTATTCCATCGACGAGTGCTTCTGCGACCTGCGCGGCTACGAGCAACATTACAGGCTGGATGAATTCATGAGGGGGATAGCTGAAAAGATAGGGCTATGGACCGACATCCCGGTAAGCGTGGGCATCGCACCGACAAAGACCCTGGCGAAGATAGGCAGCAAGTTCGCAAAGAAATACAGTGCCTACCGCAGCGTCTGTATGATAGACAACGAGCAGAAAAGACGCAAGGCCCTCTCGCTGATTGAGCTGGAGGATGTATGGGGGCTGGGGCCGGCGACTTGCCGCAGGCTTAAGGCCCTGGGCGTAGGGAGTGCACTGGAGTTCGCAGACAGGCCTATGGACTG
The DNA here is from genome assembly GCA_016295245.1 of Bacteroidales bacterium. Taxonomy (GTDB): domain Bacteria; phylum Bacteroidota; class Bacteroidia; order Bacteroidales; family UBA932; genus Cryptobacteroides. Next base: position 11,453 of record JAEDLO010000048.1, read on the forward strand.
GGTGCGAAGGCACTTCAACAAACCGGGCGAGCAGACCTGGATGGAACTCAACGGCATCTCCTGCATCGATACCACCGAAATCGCTTGCCGCAACTCCATCACCACCAGCCGCAGTTTCGGGAAGATGATAGAAAGCCTGGGCGAGCTGAAGGAGTGCACGGCGAGCTTCGCCGCCAGCTGCGCGGGAACCCTGCGCTCCCAGAACTCCCTTACGGGGATGGTGAGCGTGTTCGTATGCAGCAACCGTATGCGCGAAGACCTCGAGCAATACTGGAACATCGGGGACATACGCTTCTTCTCCCCTACATCAGACACGATACAAATATCCCAGGCTGCAATAAAGCTCGTGGAGAGACTTTACAAGCCCGGGATATTGTATAAGAAAGCCGGTGTCATCCTGCGGGATATCAGCGCTGAGAGGCTGTATGAGCCCGAACTGTTCGAATCGCAGGACCTGCGTGAAAGCAGGATCAGACTGTCCAGAACGCTTGACGACATCAATGTCCGCTATGGTCCCAAAACCGTCTCGCTGGCGGTGGAGGGTTATGCCTCAAGCACTGCCCAGAGCTGGAGGCCCAGACAGGAGCAGCGCAGCAGGGACTATCTCACAAGCCTGGACGGCCTGCTGACGGTAAATGACTAGACTCTCTGGCCGTAAGAACGGTCGGTGGTGTTGACGGTGATCTTCTCACCGGTCTCGATGAAGAGAGGAACCATAATCTTGGCGCCGGTCTCCAGGGTAACCTCCTTGAGAGCTGAAGTAGAAGCGGTGTTGCCCTTCACTGCAGGCTCAGAGTAGG
>JAEDLO010000131.1 GCA_016295245.1 Bacteroidales bacterium
TCTTGACAAGGGCCTGGCAGTCGTCGAACACGCCGTCCACCTCGATGGCGCTGATGTTGCGTCCGAGCGTGGTGAACTGGCATTCCTGGATGGGACTTACCTTGCCCTTCGGGTAGAGGACGTGCACCTGGATGCCCTCGACTCCGAGGAAGCCGTTGGCAACAGCGCTGCCGGTGTCGCCGGATGTGGCTACGAGCACGTGGAGCGTGCGCGGGTCATCCTTGGTGGCGAAATGCTGCAGGAGCCTTGCCATAAAGCGGGCGCCCACGTCTTTGAAGGCGAGGGTAGGGCCGTGGAAGAGTTCCAGGGAGTAGATGTTGTCGCTAACCTTGACTGCCGGACAGTCGAAGGACAGGGTTTCCTCCACGATGCGCCTGAGTTCCCCGGCGGGAACATCCTCGCCGAAGAAGGCGTCGGCGGCCGCGAAGGCCACCTCGTGGAAACTCATCTTGTCGATATTGTCGAAGAACTCCTTGGGGAGGGTCTTGATTTTTTCCGGCATATAGAGTCCCCTGTCTTCGGCAAGGCCTTTGACGACGGCCTTGGACAAAGAGGCGAGGGGAGCCTTTCCGTTTGTGCTGTAGTATTTCATTACGCTATCAGTTTGGCGCCCTTGTTGGACACTTTAACTACAAATGCTTCATATTCGATACCTAGGGCGTCGAAATGCTCCCTCATAATCTCCCCGGCCTTCTCGGCTATGTCACCCCTGTCGGCAAGGGCGAACACTGAAGGGCCGGAACCTGCGATGTTCATCGCCAGGGCGCCCGCCTCTGTGAGCTTTTCCCTAAGGGCGTCGAAGCCCGGGATGAACTGCTTGCGGTAAGGCTCGGCAATGACATCCTTCATCGCGCGTCCGATGAGCGGGATGTTGCCCGAGTACAGACCGGCGACAAGGCCGCCGACATTGCCCCACTGGCTTACAGCCTTGTGCATCGGCACCTCCTTTGGCAGGATGCTGCGGGCCTCCTTGGTCGATACCATAATGATCGGATGGATGACGGAGCAATAAAAATTGCCCGGTACGGGGAGTTTGATCACATCGAGAGGCTCATAGCCCCTGATGAGGATGATGCCTCCCATCACGGCAGGAGCCGCGTTGTCGGCGTGATAGCCGCCGCTGGCGAGGTTTTCGCCCTCCATCGCGCACTCCACCACCTGCTCTTCAGAGAGCGGGCAGCCGAAAAGTTCGTTCATTCCGTAGGCGGCGGCAGCACTGGATGCGGCGCTGCTTCCTATACCCGAACCGGGGTAGATCTTCTTGCAGACGCGCACGCTGATTTTCGCCTTGTTGCCCGTGATTTCCAGGAACTTGCGTATTACCGGAGTGATGACGTTCTGCTCTATGTCTTCCGGAAGGGGAACCGGGGTGTCGTTTACGATTGACAGGCCGTCGCCTTCCTCCGCCGTTATTTCAAGCACGTCTCCGACTTCGTCGAGGGCGAGACCCATAATGTCGAAGCCGCAGCCGAGGTTGGCGATTGAAGCCGGTGCGAATACTTTGATTTTCTTCATATCGGGCTAGATGTTGGCAATGCTCATTATGTCAGCGAATACGCCGGCAGCGGTGACTCCCGCACCTGCGCCATAGCCCTGGATGAGCATCGGGTGTTTGTTGTATCTTTCAGTAGTGAGGAGAACGATGTTATTGGAGCCGTCCAGAACGTAGAAGGAGTGGAGGCTGTCAACTGCACGCAGCTCTACGCTGAGCTTGCCCTCGTCGTTGCACGCTACGAATCTCCACCTCATGTTTGAAGCCTCGAGCTCCTTGCGGCGGCGCTCGAAGTCAGCGTCGAGTGAAGGGAGCTTCTCCCAGAACTCTTCCATACTGCAGGTGAAGAACTCGTCAGGGATGAAGAGCTTGGCCTCGACATCCTCCTGGTTGACCTTGTAGCCGGCCTCGCGCGAGAGGATGACAAGCTTGCGGATGACATCCTTGCCGGAGAGGTCGATGCGAGGATCAGGCTCCGAGAAGCCCTCTTCCATAGCCATTCTGACGGTCTTCGAGAACGGAATGTCCTCCGAGATGGTGTTGAAGATGAAGTTGAGGGTGCCGCTGAGCACGGCTTCCATCTTGATGATGCGGTCACCGCTGTTGCACAGGTCGTTGATGGTGTTGATGATAGGCAGACCCGCGCCCACGTTGGTCTCGAAGAGGAACTTGACTCCGCGGCGCAGCGCAGTGTCCTTGAGCTTGCGGTACATTTCGTAGTCCTGCGAGGCGGCTATCTTGTTGGCCGCCACGACCGAGATGCCGTGGTTGAAGAAGTCCTCGTAGAGATCTGCGACGTCCTTGCTGGCTGTGCAGTCAACGAATACGGAGTTGAAGATGTTCATCGCGATGATTTCGTCGCGCATCTTTGCCGGGGTGAGTGGCTCGCCGTCCTCGAGCAGCTCGCGATAGCTGCCAAGCTCGATGCCGGAGCGGTCGAAGATGCCCCTGGTGCTGCGGCAGATGCCCACAACGTTGATCTTGAGGTTGCGGGTGGCCTTGAGCTTCTCCTGCTGGTGGGCAATCTGCTCGATGAGCTGGCCGCCGACGGTGCCGATACCGCAGATGAAGAGATTGAGCTCCTGGTATTCGGAGAGGAAGAAGCTGTCGTGGATT
>JAEDLO010000006.1 GCA_016295245.1 Bacteroidales bacterium
ACCCATCCAATACCTGCTCGGAGAGGCCTGGTTCTGCGGAAGGAAATTCAAGGTTAACAGAAATGTTCTAATCCCCAGGCCGGAAACCGAAGAGCTCGTTTCACTTGCATTGCGTCATCTTGAAAAACGAGGTCCGAAGGCAAAGGCTCTGGACCTCTGTACCGGCTCGGGCTGCATAGCCTGGTCGCTAGCCCTTCAGCAGTATCCGACCTGGGCTCTCGATGTGTCAGACAAGGCTCTGGAACTTTCTGAGACCCAGTTTGAAAGCCCTTTTGCTCCTGTCTTCTTGAAAGCTGACCTGCTATCCGACTCCATCCCTGAGACTCTTTTAACCCAGGCGCCTTTCGACCTGATTGTATCCAATCCTCCTTATATACTCGACAGCGAAAAATCAGCGATGAGGGCCAATGTCCTTGACTACGAACCGGCCCTCGCCCTCTTTGTTCCTGACGCCGACCCGCTGCTATTTTACAGGGCCATAGGGCGCTGGTCGCGCCGCCTGCTTGCTGAAAACGGGGCGCTTATCGTGGAAATCAACGAAAATCTTGGTGAAGAGACCGCCAGCCTGCTCTCCGAAGAACTCGGCCGCGGAGCCGTTGTGGTAAAGGATTTCGCGGGTAAGGACAGATTTGTCGTCCTGAATGCTGAAATAAACGATTAAAGCGAGGATAAACCGATAATTTGAAGTCACTTTGCAAGAAAAAACAGAGTGACTATGAAAGCATCCGAACTTCTTCTTCTCCCTTTGGGGCTCCTGCTTCTTGGAGCCTGCGACCCGGTAGTAACAGACAGGCCTGCGGGTCCCGAGGCCCTTCTGACAATGTCCGACCTCGCAAAAATCATCTCCGAACTTCCCCTTGAACAGGAGCATCTCCAGGAGGTTTATGACGCTGTGAACTCGTCATCCGGCAACGGCTATGACGAAGAATACACTATGGACAGGCTCTTCACTTCCCCGGGCTCTGGCGTGGGTGAGCGGGGAGAGTCAACCAAAGCTGCCGCTTATGCTACGCCCCTAAGGGAGCTCTTTGCCGACTATTTCCGCAGCAGGAGCGAAACCAAGGCAGGGGCTGCGGATGTCGAAGCCTATGTAAATGCCCTGCGTGATTCCGATATGCAGATATACTGGCCATATTCCGAGGACTGGGACCAGGAGACCTTCCCTGTCGTGACTTTCGACCCGGGCGACGGGGCGAAAACCAACTATGGTTATATGCTGGGCTTTGACGATTCCGGGGCCCACGTTGTCGATTCGGTTCTGGTGACCGAGGAACTGGCCCGGGAGCGCCCTGTCTGGGTAATCAACCGCAATGCCGATTCGGCCTACACGCCGGTCACGCTGCTGGACTATGACTCCCCCTCAGCCGTCCGGACCGTCCAGGAGGCTAAGGCAAAGGGAAAAAAGATGCTGACAATCAAGGATTTCACTATGGCTCGTCACTTTGATTCCTGGTTCGCCGGGGCCTCTGAGTTCTTTATTCGCTGCGGGGCGGTTGACGGCTTCAAGGCGAAGACAGACGACGAACTCAAGCAATACAGCCCTTCGGTGACGGACTTTATGATAGTGGTCAAGCGCAAGTTTGTCAAATGTAAGGTTCCTTTCAACGCGATACTCCTGACGGACTTCACGGACCAGATAGAACAACTTGCCTTTATGATAATCGAAGACGACGGCGGAACGACCACCTCCTGGAAATGCAACGCAATGGTCAAGTACAACTCCAAGTCCTATGGATTCGAGGTCGAACTCCCTTACAGGGACAAGGATGACATAGTCTGGAGAGGCTATCTGGACAGATCCTTCTTTACCGACAGTTCGCTTATCAAGGGCCGCTTCGGCGATGTGACTGTCACTTTCGAACTGCAGTAGTGTCGTCTGCGTCACGCAGTATCATTTCGCATCTGGCGCAGTCGAAAGTCAGGGCAAGGCGTCTGCCGTTGTTGACAAGTATAAGCCGGGACGGGGCGTCCTTGGCTCCCTGATGAACGGGACAGAGGCCGAGTTCGTGGCGCAGGCAGTAGCGGCTGCGCATCAGTTCCTCCCGCCTGTCCGGACCAGGACTGTAGTCGAAACTGTAAGAAGTCCCTTTGGCAAGAGGCCTTTTCCTGCACTCAAGAGCATCGATGTCTTCGGCGACAAGACGCCTGATGCTGTTGAGTGTCGATGCACTCAAAAGCGGCAGGGCCCCGCCGCGCGTGGTGATTTCCAGCTTCCCGACGCTGAAGATGTAGATGCCGCTGCGTTTCGAGAGCTGCTCGCGGAACATCGCCTCGGCCCTCTCGCGGTTGAGCGCCTGCTCGACGTCGCAGTTGAAGTCGGAGAGGATTTCGCGGCCGTCCTGCGAGATGGCCCTCACTTCGATGTTGAAGCTGCCGCTGACCTTGACTTCCAGCCTCACTGGTATCTCCCTGCGGGGTGACGCCGCCTCGACCTGTTTTTCGAAATCGGCGCTGACATTGCGGTACAGGGGCATTCCCTCGCGTAGCCTCTCAGCTTCGCGGGTGATGATGGACAGGCCCTCGCAGACCTCGCCCCTGAAGCCCTTCACCTCGCCTCCGAGGGAGTAGGAGAAGCCGTCGCCGTTGCGCAGTTCCAGGCCCTTGGAGAGCGGTTTGACGCTGATTTCAAGCTTGCCGCTGCGCGGGTTGCGGCGGATGCGGCTGACGCTGCCAATCTTTTCGCCCATCGATTTTGGCGCGTTCATCGAGGACAGGCTCCTTTCGCTCCGCCCGTCCATAAACAGTTCGGTGTAACCCCTGTTGAAGGTCTTTGCGCTGTCGGGGCTGAAGCCGCCGCTGACAAGTCCCCAGGAGGCCCTGCAGAACTCTTCGGGGCGCTTTTCAATCAGGGCGTTCAGCGCCAGGTCGTACTCCCTGACGACATTTTTTACATAAGAGGCGTTCTTGAGCCTGCCTTCTATCTTGAATGAGCTGACTCCGGCGAGGGCCAGATCCTCCAGCCTTTCCTTGAGGCGGTAGTCCTTGAGCGAGAGGACCGCCTTGTTTTTAACAATCAGCCTGCCCTTGTCGTCATACACATCGTAGAGCGAGCGGCAGGCCTGGATGCATTCGCCCTTGTCGGCGCTGCGTCCGTCGATGTGTTCCGAAAGCCGGCAGTCGCCGCTGTAGCACACGCAGATGGCGCCGTGCACGAAGAACTCCACCTCGCAGCTTACCGCTTTGCAGATGCGCTCCACCTCTTCAAGGGACAGCTGCCTTTCAAGGATTATGCGGGCGCAGCCCAGGGATTCGAAGTATTTCGCCCTCTCTATGTCCCGGATGGCGCACTGGGTCGAGGCGTGGAGAGGCACGGTGATGTCCTTCCAGCCGCAGATTCTGCTGTCGCGGATGATGAAGGCGTCCGCGCCCGCCTCCTGAGCGCGAAGCATCTGGCTGTGGGCCTGCTCAAGCTCGGAATCTTCTATGACGGTGTTGAAGGTCACGAAGATTCTGGCCCCGAAACGGTGGGCATAGTCGCAGAGTTCGCGGATGTCCTCGAAACTGTTGCCTGCGGCCTTCCTTGCCCCGAAGTCGGGACCGGCGATATATACGGCATCGGCACCGCAGTCGATAGCCGCGATGCCGATTTCCTTATTTCTGGCCGGAGCCAGTAATTCCAATTGGCGCATCGATTACTTGAGAGCGTCGAGGAGCTTCTTGGCCTCAGCGCCGAACTTGGCGTCGGTGGTGGCCTTCTGGTAGAACTCCTTGGCCTTCTCGATGTTCTTGGCCTGCTGGTAGAGAGCACCTATGGTGTAGGCGATCTGGCCTGCGTTCGAAGCGCTTGGAGCCATCTGGAGGTACTGCTCGAAGTACTTGATGGCGTCGCTGTTCTTGCCTGCGAGCTGTGAAGCCTGGCCTGCGATCTGGATGGCCTGAGGGTTCTCCTTGTACTCGTTTGACTTGACTGCTGCCTCAACGGCTGCTGCGTATGACTTGGTCTTGAGAGCTGCTGCGGCCTCCTTGAGGAAGATGGTGCCGAGCTGCTTCTTTGCCTGTGACTCCTGGCCGTTGGCGGCTGCCTGCTCGAAAGCGGCCTTAGCCTCAGCTGCCTTGCCTGCCGCGTTAAGGGCTGCGCCCAGACGGAGGGCTGCTGCGCCGTTGCTTGCGTCGAGGTTGAGGATATCCTGGTAAGCTGCTGCAGCGGCCTCGTAGTTCTTGGCGTTGAGCAGGCTGTTGCCCTTCTGCATCATCACCTGAGGGATGAGCTTGGTTGCCTCTGCAGACACTTCAGAGTCACTGAACTTTTCAGCCACTTCGATTGCTGCCTTGAGCTTCTCGAGGGCGCTGTCGTAGTTGGCTGCCTTTACCAAATCCTTTGCGATTGAAAGGTTGAGGTTAGGGATGATGTCGATGCAGTTCTGGGCCACTTCTTTGCCCTCATCGCCCAGAGCATTGGCTGCTTCAAGAGCCTGCTCGAACATTGAGAGGGCTGACGCTTTGTCAGACGCGATGGCTGCGGCACCGTTGTTGTACATCTCGGTTACGGTTGCAAGGTCCTGCGCGTAAGCAGAACCGAGGGCCACAATTGTGGCAGCGATAGTTACGAAGATCTTTTTCATATCTTATGAATTTACAATTATCGTACCGATAAGCAATAAACACAAAGATACAAAATAAATCTTAAATTTGTAATCGTTATGGCAAATATGAAGCATATCCTGAGTTTTCTTCTCTGTCTGGCGGCCCTGACTGCACACAGTTTGTCTGCTTCAGGACAGGGGACGTCTTCTTTGGGCAAGGCTTCGGAGATTGCCTCCGGAACGTTCCCCAACGGGATGAGATATTATATTGTTACCAATCCGGACACCAAGGGAACAGCTGACTTCGCGCTAATCCAGAAGGGCGCCCCGGACCCGGCTCTTGCCCGCCGTTGCCTTTCAAGCCTGCCGCATTTCGGCGGACGCAAGCCTTACGAATTCCTTGCCGACAGGGGCATCTCCTGCCCTGAGGGCGGCTATGTCAGCTATGAGCGGGAGTCCACTCGCTTCGATTTCAAGGACGTGCCGATGTACAACAGCGCGGCTGCCGATTCGACTCTGATGATGCTCTTCGACATCGCCTCCACCCGCAGCGTCCCGCAGGCCGTAGTGGTCAGCGGCGACCTCGAGCGCGACAAGATACGCGAGCGTATGGGCCTGTTGTCGATGATGGTTCCGACGCTGGGCGAATATGTGGAGAGCCCGTATATCTGGAACCCGCGCGAGGATCTCGCTATGTATGTGAGCCTCAATGAGAGCTCCGATGCGGCGTCGATCCGCGTCCTCTACTCGACCGAGCGCCTGCCGCGCGAGGCCCTGGACACGCCTCAGTCTCTGCTCACCGCCCTGTATGCCTACCAGCTCGGCCAGGTTGTCAAGAGCCGCGCAGTCAAGGGCTTCGCCGCTGCAGGAATACCTCTCGGCGGAGTGGATTTCCGCTACAAAAACAGCGAGGAGGACTCCTCGGACGAGCGCTACCTCTTCACCATAAATACCTCGTACGCAAGAATTTGGGATGCCACAAAAGTGCTTGCGGGCATCTTCTCCGACCTGGACTCCAACGGTGCGCAGCTTGAGGAGTTCCAGGCTGCAAAGGATGCTGTCCTGGCTGCCTGCAGGATAGCAGTGAACCAGCCTCGCAGCAACAAGGCCTACGTTGACCAGTGCGTCTCATCGTGGCTGTACGGCTCCACCCTCGCGTCGCTTTCCGCCCGCGTGGAGTTCGTCACCCGCAGCACCGTCGCCGACGAGCGTGACCTGATGCTCTTCAACAGCTTCGTCAAGGCTCTGCTCGACCCGTGCCGCAACCTGATGGTGGGCTACGACGTGCCGCGCCCCGGCTTGGACCGCCACACCCTCCACAAGCGTTTCAGTGCCGCTTGGGACGGGGGTGCAACCTCGCCTTCCCAAGATCCCGCCCCCGAGATTCCGAAATTCCAGACCGACTCCCGGCGCCGCGTCAAACTCCGCTCCGACAAGCCTGAGGCTATCTCTGGAGGCAAGATGTGGACCTTCTCCAACGGCGCGCGGGTAATCTTCAAGAAGACGGATGCGGGCAAGGGGGAGTTCCACTATGCGCTGATGATGCCGGGAGGCTACACCTATGTTCCGGGCTACAAACCGGGCCAGGGAGCCTTCATCTCCGATATGCCGCAGCTGCTGGGCGTCGCCGGCCTGAGCCCTTCGGAATTCAGGCGTGCACTCGCCGCCGAGAAGCTCACAATGGATACTCGCATCAGCCTGACCGAGCTGAGCGTCAGTGGCAAAGGACGCAGCTCCTCGCTGCCTTTCCTGCTCAACGCCTTGCTCCAGTTCACCTCGTCGTGCAGCATCAGCGACGCCGACTTTGAGACCTACAAGGCCAACAAAATCGCCAGAATCAAAGCAGAAGAGCTCGCCTCCGTCCCTGTCAATGCCCTGATGGACAGCCTGATGAGACCTTCATATCACGACGCTGACCGCGCCGTTGCCTCCCGTTTGCCGGCAAAGCTCCACAAGAGCTTTGAAGCCTATCTTGAATCGCAGTTCCGACGCGCCGCCGACGGCATCCTCGTCTTCGTGGGCGACCTTGACGAAGATCAACTCAAGAAAGAGCTTGCCCATGTCCTCGGAGAGTTTTCAAGCTCCGAGCGCAGCCTTACGCGTCCGCGCATCCAGGCCCCTCAGATTTCCGGCACGTCAGGAGCCACACTCCGTCTGCCTGAAAGCCCTACAGCGCTAAGCCGCCAGAGCGTGAACCTCGCCGTTTCAGCCCTCGTGCCGTACACCAACGAAAACCGTTACGCCTTCCAGTATGTCACCGAACTTGTCAGGCGGGAGCTTATAAAGCAGCTCGCGCCTCTGGGCGTGAGTGTGGAAGTCAGCGGCAATATCGAGCTCTTCCCGTCAGAGAGGATGACCCTGTTTGTCAACTGCCGTCCGTGCCGCGGCGACGCCCTGCCACAGGGAGTGGCCCCGGCAGACCAGGGTGAAGTCCTCGCGGCCGCAAGGCGCTGCCTGTCCGGGCTCTCGTCTCTGAGCGTCGGCTCCGCCGGCCTGAAATCCTTCCGCGAGGCCCTGCTGGTCAGTGAAGAGATCTCGCGCAGGCAGAACGAGGCTGTCATCGCAGATGTTCTGATACGCTATTCGCTTGGAAAAGATATGGTTACGGGCTATCAGGCTGCGATTAAGGGCCTTAGTGCCGATAATGTGAAATACATCCTGGCCAGACTCCAGAACGGAGCGAAGGCCGAATATACTATAGAATGAACGACAGACGATTTGGTACCATCATCCAGATAGATGACATCCTAGTATCTGAAGATGTCGTGATGGAATATTTTTGCTGCGACTACCCGGTGTGCCGCGGCATATGCTGCATAGAAGGCGACGGAGGAGCCCCCGTTGACGAGAGCGAGCTCGAGGGCCTGGAGAGGGATTACCCGACCTACAGCCCGCTGATGCTCCAGTCCGGAAGGGACACGGTCGATCTTCAGGGCTTCTTCGAAATCGACAGGGACGGAGACATCGTAACTCCGCTGGTCCCCGGCTCGGAAGCCTGCGCCTACGCCCACTTCGACCAGAACGGCAACTGCCTCTGCGCCATTGAGAAATGCGGCTGCCGCAAGCCTGCGTCCTGCTCGCTCTACCCGATAAGGGTGACCAAACTCACCGGCGGCGGCCTCGCCCTCAACGTCCATCACTGGGATATATGCAAACCGGCCTTCGAAAAAGGCCGGAAAGAAGGGGTCAGAGTTTACGAGTTTCTCAAGAAACCCCTGATTGACAATTACGGAGAGGAGTTTTATTCAGCCCTCGAGCAGGCTGCCGCTAAGCTTCTGGAAGAGACTCAAGATGGGACACAAGCCTGACCACATCCCTGGTCAGACCCTCGATTTCAATGCCGCTGACTCCGAAGCTGCAGCTGATTCTGTCTTCGTACATCTTCAGCAGCCTGGACAGGAAACCCTTCTTGATGAAGCTGGCGCAGCCGTCCTCATCCTTCTCGACGGCATAGCCCATCCTCTGCATAATCTCGAACAGCCTGGCTTTCTGCTCGGCCTGCTCGCCATAGACGTGGGCGCAGCGCTTTGAGAAGCCGAAGCGAGGATAGATCAGGGCAAAAACCGCCATCATCAGCGCAATCTGCCAGAGGGAGTCATAGCCGTGGGTGAACATAGTCTCGATGTCAGCTTCCACAAAGCCGGCAAAGACGAGGACCGCGATAATCAGCGAAAGTACAATCATCAGGTAGATAAAGTACTTTATGGAGCGTACAAGGTATCTCATTGAGGTGTTGTTTTTAACGTGAACCCGACAAAGTTACAATTATTTGCTATTTTTGTATTTGGATAACGCTCAAAAATCAATTGTTTATGGAAAGAGAAGATCCATTGCAGAGGCTTGAAAGAAAAGAAGCCGAAAAGAAGTCTAATTCCGGCCTGAAGACCGTGATGATCATAATGACGGTCCTCGCCGTAATCCTCGCTGGCGTCCTGGCCTATGTCTGGATGTCCAACAGGACCTTGGTAAGCCAGCTTACCCTTGAAAAGGAAGAGCTCACCGAGCAGGTGCAGGCCCTTCAGCTTGACTACGAGAACCTGTCTTCGGAATACGATGTAATCAACTCCCAGCTTGATTCTTCGCGCGAGGAGATCTCCCAGCTCATCGACCGCCTCAAGAAGACCCAGGCGACAGACCGCAACAAGATCCGCCAGTACGAGAAGGAGCTCGGAACCTTGAGGAGCATAATGCGCAGCTACATCGTGCAGATTGACTCGCTCAACCAGCTCAACCACCAGCTCAGCGCCGAGGCCGCTTCGGCACGCAGGGAAGCCGCAGAGAGCAAGAAGCTCAACGCCGCCCTCACCCAGCAGGTGGAGACCCTCGAAGGCAAGGTCAGCGCCGGTTCTGTCCTGAAGGCAAGGGCTCTGAGAGTCGAGGCCTTCACTACCGCCGACAAGAAGACCGACAGGAGCTCAAGGGTTGAAAGGCTGCTTGTCAGCTTGAGCCTCGTGGAGAACGAGCTCGCCCAGAGGGGTCCGGTCCGCGTCTATGTCCGCGTCACCGCTCCTGACGGAAGCCTGCTCTCCGATGGCCGTGGAACCACTTTCACCCTCGACGGAAACACTCTTGAAGCGACCGCTTCCCGCGAAGTTGACTATCAGGGTGCAGAGGTTGAGCTCGGCGTCTATGTCAACAACGTAAGCAGCTACCAAAAGGGCGTTTACTCGGTTGAGGCCTATACCGAGCAGTCAGTTCTCGGCACTGCTGAACTCCTGCTCCGCTGATGATCTACGTCCACGTCCCTTTCTGCAGGAGCTTTTGTACCTACTGCGACTTCTACTCGGAAGTATGCCCGGACAGCGCCCGAGGCAGGGAAGCGGAAAGAGACTATGTGGACAAGGTCTGTGAGGAAATCTCGCGCCGCAGGGAGGAGATAGCCTCCACCCTCGGCGTCAACACTCTCTATTTCGGAGGCGGCACCCCGTCGGTGCTGTCTCCGTCTTCTTTACGCCGCATCGTGGACTGCCTTGCTCTGCCCTCAATAAGGGAGTTTACCGTCGAGGTCAACCCTGACGACATCCTCAAGGGCGGAACAGACTATGTCAGGGCTCTACGCGAGCTTGGCACAGACAGGGTCAGTATGGGAGTGCAGTCCCTGAGCGACAGCATTTTGCGCTGGATGAACCGCCGCCACGACGCCGCTTCGGCTCTCGAGGCCTTTAGGATACTGCGCGAAGGGGGTATTGCCAACATCAGCCTCGATATCATCTTCGGCATCCGGGGGCTGTCCGACGATACTCTGGACCAGACCCTTCGCGGCTTGCTTGCCTTGGGCCCCGAGCACATCTCGGCCTACCAGCTGAGCATAGAACCCGGCAGCGCCCTCGGCCGCCTGGCCGAAAGCGGGCGCTACAAGGAGGCCGAAGATGAGCAGTGCAGCAGGCAATACGGCCTGATCTGCACCCGGCTTCGCGAAGCCGGCTATGAACATTATGAAATCTCGAACTGGGCGCTGCCGGGCCGTCGCGCCATCCACAACTCTGCCTATTGGAAGCGGCTGCCTTATGTTGGCCTGGGTCCGGGCGCACACTCCTTCGACGGGACTCGCCGCTTTTGGAACTCCGACAGCCTGCCCGTCTGGACTTCCGGGAGCGAGACGCTCAGCGCGGAGCAGGCCCTGGACGAGACGGTGATGCTCGGCCTGCGCACCAGCGAGGGTGTGGATGCCTCCCTGCTCGATGCACGCAGGGTGGCTTCACTTATGAAAAAAGGGGCCCTCGAGCTGCTGGACGACAAAGTCCGCATACCGGAGGACCGCTTTTTCGTGTCGGACGACATTATCTCTGAACTGCTTGTCTAAACAGGCAGGGTCTTTTCGCGCAGCCAGGAAGCGATTTCGTCGGGAAGGTGAGGGCTGAGGCTGCGGTACACAGTTTCATTATAGTCATTGAGCCACTCGATTTCATCCCTGTCGAGCAAGCTCTTTTCTATTGCGGCTGTGTCGAAGTGGCAGAGGGTGAGGGTTTCGAAGCCCAGCCAGCTGCCGAACTCGTTGCTTCCCAGGCTGACGCAGAGCATCAGGTTCTCGTGGCGCACGCCGTGCTTGCCTTCGCGGTAGATGCCAGGCTCGTTGGAAGTGATCATTCCCGGTTCAAGCGCTATGCTGTTGAGGTTCTGGCGTATGTCCTGTGGCCCTTCGTGCACGCCCAGGAAGAAACCTATTCCGTGGCCGGTTCCGTGGCCGAAATTGCGCTTGCTGCGCCATAGCGGCCCGCGTGCAAGGGCGTCAAGCCGGCAGCCCGGGGTGCCCGCAGGGAAAACGGCCATCGCCAGGTCAATGTGGCCTTTGAGCACCAGGGTGTAGTCCTCCCTCTCAAGGGCGCTGCACCTGCCGAGCGGCACTGTCCTGGTGATGTCGGTGGTGCCGTAGTCGAACTGCCCTCCCGAATCGCAGAGGTACAGGCCGCTGGTACGGAGTATCGGGGCGTTGCTGCGCGGGGTGACATAATGGGGCAGGGCTGCGCCCGGACCATAGGCCGAGATGGTCTCGAAACTGTCCGAGCGGTAGGAGTCTATCATTGAGCGCAGCTCGCTTAGCTTGACAGAGGCGTCCCATTCGCTGATTTCCGCTCCGCCTTCCAGCCTCTTCTCCAGCCAGTAGAGAAAGCGCTCCATCGCCAGTCCGTCCGCAAGATGGGCCTTGCGCATTCCCTCGATTTCGTGAGGGTTCTTGACTGCCTTCCACAGGTCCACGGGGCTGGAAGTCTCGATGACCGGGTTGCCGCTGGTCACGAGACTCCGGTACAGGTCGTAGTTGAGGGTTGACGGGTCGACGAGTATGCTCCCCTCGAAACTGCTGCCTATCAAGGCTGCGTCGGCGTAAGGGAGGATGTTGACCCCGTCGGCCTCCAGGATGCTGAAGCTCGCTTCGGTCTGGGCGTCGCTCTCCGTGTCGCGCACGACATACCAGTCGATGCTCTTCTGGTCCACCAGCAGGTAGCTGATTATCAGAGGGTTGTATTCGATGTCCGAGGCCCTGGCATTGAGCAGCCAGGCAATCTGGTCGAGCGAACTGAGGAGCATGGCATCGGCGCCGTTGCTGCGGATGAACTCCCTCAGGCGGGCAAACTTCGAGCGCCGCGGCTCGCCGGCGTCAATGGTGAAAATGGGCGTCTGGGGTATCTGAGGACGGTCTTCCCAGAAGCGGGAGAGCATATCCGGCACGCTTACCACCGTGCCCGGCAGGGTGGCGGCGAAATCCGCGCCCACGCAGAGCCCGTCCACGGCGACAAAGCAGTCGTCACCCAGCTCGCGTTCGAGCCATTCGGGGATCAGGACCTGCTCCGGAACTCGCGTCTTGTGGAGCTCGATTCCCGTCCCCTCAAGCTGCTGATTCGCCTGGATGAAGTAGCGCGTGTCTGTCCAGAGCCCCGCGTGGTCAAGCGTGATGACCACGTCGCCGGCCTCGCCGGTGAAGCCCGAAATCCACCTTACCTGCTTCCATCTTTCGGAAGGGTACTCGCTGCTGTGGGGGTCAGACCCCGTGATGATGACCGCGTCCCAGCCTTTCGAACGCATAAGATTGCGAAGAGTCTCGACTCTTTCCTGAAAAATATTGCCCATATCCACAAATATATGGAAAATGTTTCTGACTCATTTCGTATTTTTGCACAATATGAAGATTGGAACGCTTGACCTGGGCGACAAGCCGCTGCTGCTTGCTCCGATGGAGGATGTCACTGACGCATCCTTCCGCATCCTGTGCCGTGAGCAGGGGGCTGATATGGTCTATACCGAGTTCATCCCTTCCGACGGTCTGA
Source organism: Bacteroidales bacterium (assembly GCA_016295245.1). Classification (GTDB taxonomy): domain Bacteria; phylum Bacteroidota; class Bacteroidia; order Bacteroidales; family UBA932; genus Cryptobacteroides. The sequence continues at coordinate 12,287 of JAEDLO010000006.1, forward strand.
TACGCGATGCCGCCAAGGCGCTTGCCAAGATGCACACTCACGACTGCGAGGCCCCCGTGGGCATCCAGATTTACGGCCACATCCCCGAATCTATGGTTCAGGCCGCAAGGATGGCCGACCGTGCCGCTGAAATCGCGGGCGGGCACGGCGCCGACCTGATCGACATCAACTTCGGCTGCCCGGTTTCCAAGATTGCCGGCAGGGGAGCCGGGTCAGGTATGATGCGAGAGCCGGACAAGATGGTCGCCATCACCAAAGCTGTCGTCGAGGCAGTCGGCAAACCCGTTACGGTCAAGACCCGCCTGGGCTGGGACGACAACTCCAAGATTATCGTCGAGCTTGCCGAGAGGCTGCAGGATGTGGGCATCGCCGCCCTTACCATCCACGGACGCACCCGCTGCCAGCTCTACAAGGGCGAGGCCGACTGGACCCTGATCGGTGCGGTCAAGAACAATCCTCGTATGCACATCCCCATCATCGGCAACGGCGACATCACCACCCCTGCGCAGGCGGCCCTCGCTTTTGAGCGCTACGGCGTGGACGGCATAATGATAGGCCGCGCCACTTACGGCCACCCGTGGATATTCCGCGAAATCCGCCACTACCTCGACAGCGGCAGCGAAATGGAGCCGCTCAGCATAGGGGAAAAGGTAGCGCTCGCCAAGCGCCACCTGGAGCTCTCGCTCAAGTTCAAGGGCGAGCCTCGCGGCATCTACGAGATGCGCCGCCACCTGTCCTGCTACTTCAAGGGTCTGGACGACTTCAAGCAGACCAGGATGAGGATGGTCACCACTCTCGACAAAGAAGAACTTATCAACATACTGGATGAAATAAACGAAAAATATGCTTGACAGAATCATACTCTTCCCGTACTACCTTTATCTGAAGGGACGCAACGCCTGGTATAACAAGGGCGGAAAGCGCGTCAAGACAGCCGAAGTGCCTACCCTCTGCGTCGGAAACGTCACCGCCGGCGGCACGGGCAAGACCCCTCACGTGGAGATGATAGTCTCGCTTCTGGGAGAAATTCCCCAGTGGGCAGGCTGCCATCCTGCCGTACTATCGCGCGGCTACAAGCGTGAAAGCAAGGGTTTCCAGCAGGTCCTCCAGGACAGCTCGGTTACCCTCTCGGGCGACGAACCGCTCCAGATAAAGAAGAACTGCCCCAACGCCACCGTGGCCGTTGACAAGGACAGGGTGGAGGGCTGCCACCTGCTGGTTCATCCCGACCTGCTCAAAAACGGCAAGAATTCTTCAAGATGCTGGAATCCCGATTTCCCGCCGGCCGACATCATCATCCTCGACGACGCTTTTCAGTACCGCCGCCTCAAGGCCAGCCGGAGTATAGTGCTGGTGGACTACAACCGCCCGGTCTTCAAGGACAGCCTGCTGCCTTTCGGACGCCTCCGCGACCTTCCTGAGCGCATTGCCGACGCGGACGCGCTGATAATCAGCAAATGTCCCGAGGATCTGGAGGAGAGTAACCGCAGCGAGCTGGCAAGCAAGCTGGGCTTCGTCTCCTATGACGCCCAAAGCTGCATCGCCACCCGCGCCGACGGCCGCCGCCAGCTGCTCTTCTTCACCAAAACCGGCTACTCCGCCCCTGTTCCCGTCTTCCCTGACGGGGAAAGCAGGTACATCTACTCGCGCAAGATTATAGTGATGACGGGCATCGCCAAGGACACCCCGTTCTGCAAACTCCTGTCCGACAGCTACAAGATAGTCCGCCGCTTCAGCTTCCCGGACCACCACAACTACAGCTGGAGCGACATCAACAAGCTCAGGTCCGCCCTGCGCAAGTACCCTACGGCCGCCATCGCCACCACCCAGAAGGACGCCCAGCGCCTGCTGGAAGTCAAGGGTATGCCGCGCGAGATTTCGGACCGTATGTTCATGGTGCCGATCAAGTCGGTGTTCCTTAGCGAAAACGAAAAGACCGTCTTCAAGGATTTTCTTGCTTCCCTGAAGACGGCCTGAAATGCTGCCGACTGTATTATACGGTCATAATTTCTTTTTCCTTGGCTGCCACGAGCTCGTCGATTACCTTGATGTTCTTGTCGGTAACCTTCTGAACTTCTGCCTCGGCATCCTTCTCGATATCCTCTGAAAGGCCTTCGTTCTTCTGAGCCTTCTTCAGGAGGTCTACTCCGTCGCGACGGGCGTTGCGTACTACGATTTTTGAATTTTCGGCAGAAGCCTTGAGCTTCTTGATGAGGTCCTTGCGCCTCTCCTCGGTAAGAGCCGGAACGACGCAGCGGATGGTCTCACCGTTGTTCTGAGGAGTGAAACCGAGGTTAGCGTCGATGATGGCCTTCTCTATCTTGGAGATCATACTCTTCTCCCAAGGCTGGATGGCGAGGGTTTTTGCGTCAGGCGCTGAAATTGATGCCACGTTGGCAATAGGTGAAGGGGTGCCGTAGTAATCCACGAGCACGCCGTTGAACACTGCCGGATTGGCCTTGCCGACCTTGTAGGTCTTCAGGTCCTCTTCAAGGAACTTTACGGCGTCCTTCATTTTGGACTCAGTCTGGCTGATTATTTCCTTTGCTCTGTCTGTTAACATATATGTATAAGCTTTGGGGTTTATTATGCGTGTACTGTGGTGCCGATTTCCTCCCCGCGAAGTATTCTCGCAAGGTTGCCTTTCTGCTCGATGTTGAATACCATCACAGGGATGTTTCCCTGCTCGCAGAGGGCGAAGGCTGTTGCGTCCATCACCTTCAGGTGGTCTGAGAGGGCCTTGCTGAAGGTCAGCTCCTTATATTTGGTGGCAGTAGGGTCTTTTTCAGGGTCGGCTGTATAAACGCCGTCAACCCTGGTGCCCTTGAGCAGGGCGTCCGCCTCCATCTCCAGTGCCCTGAGGGCGGCGCCCGAGTCGGTGGTGAAGAAAGGATTGCCTGTGCCTCCCGAAATCAGGACCACACCTCCTTCCTCAAGCACCTGGAGGGCATCCTCCCTGCGGTAATAGCGGGCAATCGGCTCCATCGGGGTGGCAGTGAACACCTCTGCCTTGAGTCCGAGCGAACGCAGGGCGCAGGCGATTCCCAGAGAGTTGATCACCGTTGCCAGCATACCCATCCTGTCGCCGTTAATCCTGTCGAAGCCCTTTCCGAGTCCCTGAAGACCTCGGAAAATGTTTCCGCCTCCGTTCACTATAGCAATCTGGTGCCCCGCCTTTGCGGCCTGGGCTATCTCCTCGGCATAATCCATAAGGCTATGCTCGTCAATTCCTTTGCCGGATGGGCCTCCGAGGCTTTCTCCGCTCAGTTTGAGTAGTACTCTCATATCGATATCATTTTAATAACAAAAGTATTTGAAAATTATGAAACTTGCAAGATTAGAAGTATATTTGCGGTCTAAACCGAATTAAACCCTAAAGAGATGTTCATATTCAATTCTTCAATCGGAAAGAAATTCGTTCAGGCAGTGAGCGGAGCGTTCCTGATTCTTTTCCTCCTGCTTCACGCCGTAATCAACTTCTTCTCTGTCATCGACTCGTTTACCGGTAAGTTCGGCGCCGCTATGAATGACCACGATCTTTTCAGCGAAGGTGACGGTCTGTTCAAGCTCGGCTGTGACTTTATGTCAACGCCTGTGATTAGCATAATGGTGCCTGTGCTTGCCCTCGGTTTCCTCGTGCACATCGCTTACGGCTGCTGGCTTTCTTATAAGAACATCCAGGCCCGTGGCGGTTACAAGCGTTATGAGGTTTCCAGCAAGGCTGCAGCAGACTCCTGGTCTTCACGCAATATGCTTGTGCTCGGTATCGTCATCCTCGGCCTGCTCGCCTTCCACCTTTTCCACTTCTGGGCGAAGATGCAGCTGCCTGAGCTCTTCGGCATCGGTCAGTATGAGAACAACCCTTACCTCCTTCTTACTACCGTATTCGGCAACTGGTGGGTCCTCGCCTTCTACCTCGTATGGTTCGCGGCCATCTGGTTCCACCTCGCACACGGCTTCTGGAGTATGTTCCAGACAGTGGGCTGGGACGGCACGACCTGGTTCAAGAGACTCAAGGTGATTGGCGTGGTAGTCGTTACCGTCATCTGCCTTCTGTTCGTGAGCGTGGCTGTCAACGCATTCATTCAGGCCAACTTCATCGCAGCTTAAGGCTCGGAAGTTTGATTTGTTAAAATAATTGCTTATCTTTGCGACCCCTATTTTGTGTAGGGATCGCAATTTTTTTTGTTAACTATTTAAAGATCAAGACAGTGGACACACAAAGCTACAAAACAGTATCGCTCAACAAGGCGACTGTAGACAAGAAGTGGGTTGTCATTGACGCGACTGATCTCGCACTTGGTCGTCTTGCAGCACGCGTTTCTCTTGTCCTTCGCGGCAAGACCAAGCCAGGCTACACCCCACACGTTGATTGCGGTGACAATGTTATCGTGGTCAATGCTGAGAAGGTTGCTCTTGGCGGCAACAAGATGACTGACCGTGTTTATACCCGTTACACCGGATATCCGGGCGGACAGAGGTTTACAACACCGGCCGAGATTCTCGCAAAGAAGCCTACCGAACTCGTCAGGAGAGCAGTGAAGGGTATGCTCCCTAAGACCCGTCTTGGTGCAGACCTCCTCAACAACCTGTTCATCTATGCAGGTCCGGAGCACCCACACCAGGCACAGAACCCTAAAGAAATCAAGTTGGACGAAATTTAAACAGAGCAAATGGAACAGACACACGCCCTTGGAAGACGTAAAGCAGCTGTAGCTCGCGTTTATCTCACAGCCGGCACCGGCAACGTTACGATCAATGACCGTCCTCTCGAGAACTACTTCGCTCTCGAGTCTCTCCGTTATGTCGTAAATCAGCCGTTCGAGGTTACCAACACTCTTGGCCAGTTTGACGTTAAGGTTACCATCGTAGGTGGTGGTATCAAGGGTCAGGCTGAGGCTATCCGTCTTGGTATCGCCCGCGCCCTCAGTGAGCTTGACAGGGAAGCATATCGTTCTGCGCTCAAGGCAGCAGGATTCCTCACCCGCGATGCACGCGAGGTTGAGCGTAAGAAGCCTGGTCAGCCTGGTGCACGCCGCCGCTTCCAGTTCAGCAAACGTTAGTTATTACTTTTTTACGGCACAGAGACGGTTTCAAACCATCCTGGAGATGGCTGCCGTCCTGCGGAAAAGGATGAAGACCGGCAAGGCCGCTACTTCACCTTGAAGAAAAGAGACCCCGGAGAATCGGGGACAGTTTCAAAAAACAAGAAAACAAAACAATGTCACGTACAAATTTCCAGGAATTGCTTGATGCAGGTGTACATTTCGGTCACTTGGCAAGAAAGTGGAACCCTAAGATGGCTCCATACATCTTCGACCAGAAGAACGGAATCCACGTTATCGACCTGCACAAGACTATCGGCAAGATAGATGAGGCAGCAGAGGAGATGAAGCAGCTTGCAAAGTCAGGCCGCAAGATTCTCTTTGTCGCCACAAAGAAGCAGGCTAAGGATATTGTAAAGGAAAAGGCTACTGCAGTCAATATGCCATCTATTACTGAGCGCTGGGCTGGCGGTATGCTTACCAACTTCCCTACTATCCGCAAGGCTATCAAGAAGATGTCCACCATCGACAAGATGAAGGAAGACGGAACCTTCGACAAATTGGCGAAGAGAGAGCGTCTCCAGGTGGACCGTCAGAGAGCAAAACTCGAGAAGAACCTTGGTTCTATCCGCGATATGAGCCGTCTTCCGTCAGCACTTTTCGTGATTGACGTGCAGAAGGAGGCCAACGCGGTCAAGGAGGCAAACCGTCTCAACATCCCGGTATTCGCGATGGTTGATACTTGTTGCGATCCTACACCGATTGATTATGTAATACCGGCAAACGACGACGCCACCAAGTCAATCGAGTGCGTTCTCAACGTTCTTTGCGCAGCTATCCAGGAAGGTCTCGAAGAGCGCAAGCTCGAGAAGGACAAGGAGGCAGCAGCAGAGGAGTCTTCAGAGGAGGCAAAGCCAGCACGCAAGCTCCGCGCACGCAAGGGCGCTGCAGCTGAGGAGCCGGCACAGAAGGCCGCTTAATTAAGTTCCATATATAAAAACAGATAACGACTATGGCAATCACAGCAGCAGACGTAATGAAGTTGCGTAAGATGACTTCTGCCGGTATGATGGACTGCAAGAAGGCCCTTGAGGAGGCTCAGGGAGACTTCGACAAGGCAATCGGCATCATCCGCGAGAAGGGTAAGCTGGTAGCGGCTAAGAGAGCTGACCGTGAGACCTCCGAGGGTGCTGTAAAGGCACGCGTGGAGGGAGGCAAGGGTATCATCGTTTGCCTCGGATGTGAGACTGACTTCGTGTCTCGCAACTCTGACTTCCAGGATCTCGCAAATGCTATCGCTGACGTGGCCATCGCAAACTGCCCTGCAGACATCGAAGGTCTCAAGGCTTGCAAGATGGCTGACGGCTACACCGTAGAGGAGGCCGTTGAGGCGCAGACCGGCAAGACCGGCGAGAAGCACGTCCTTGCTTACTACGCTCTTGTAGAGGCTCCTTTCGTAGCTCAGTATATCCACGCCATCAACGGTAAGCTTGGCGCTCTGGTTGGCTTCAACAAGCCTGTATCAGAGTCTCTTGCCAAGGGTATCGTAATGCAGGTGGCTTCTATGAACCCTGTATCCATTTCGGCTTCAGACTGCCCTAAGGAGGTTCTCGACAACGAGATGACCGTGGCAATCCAGAAGACCAAGGAGGAGATGGTTCAGAAGGCTATCGATGCAGCCCTCAAGAAGGCTGGCATCAACCCTGCACACGTTGACAGCGAGGATCACATCGAGTCTAACACCTCAAAGGGCTGGCTCACTCCTGAGCAGGCTGACCAGGCTCGCGAGATCATCAAGACCGTAGGCGCAGAGAAGGCAGCAAGCCTCAACGAGGCTATGATCCAGAACATCGCCAACGGCCGCGTCCAGAAGTACCTCAAGGAAAACACCCTCGAGGAGCAGGACTACCAGATGAGCGACGAGAAGCTCAGCGTAAAGGCAGCTCTCGCAGCAGAGGACAAGGAAGTGAAGGTAGTTGCTATGAAGCGTTTCTCGCTCAACGACTAATTTTCACATCGAAATACTAATGGAAAAGGGGATGCATCACTGCAGCCCCTTTTCTGATTCTAACCTAAAAATTTAACCTATGAAAAAACTATTCACTATCAATTACTTGCAACAACCGTGCCGTCGTCGAGTTTAATAGTGATAATTTTTACATCCTGAACAGGGCGGTCTTTTGCCCCTGTTTCCACGGCTGCAATCTTGTCAATTACGTCCAGACCTTCGACAGTCTGTCCGAAAACAGTATAGTCTCCGTTGAGGGAACTGCATCCGTATTCATCCTGTACGAGATAGAATTGAGAGCCCGATGACTCCTTGTAAGGGTTTGCTGCGTCGCCCCTTCTGGCTGCTGCCAGGGCGCCCTTGAGGTGGGTGTATTCAGGAACGAACTCTGCAGGGATGGTGTATCCCGGTCCGCCGGTGCCGTAGCTTGCGGCCTTGTCCGGGTCCTTGGTCAGAGGATCGCCGGCCTGAATCATGAAACCGTTGATGACGCGGTGGAAGAGGATGCCGTCATAGAAGCCGCTCAAGGCCAGTCTGGCGAAGTTCTCGCGGTGCTTCGGGGTCTTGCTGTAGAGCTTGACCTTGATCACTCCCATATTGGTGATGATGTCGAAGACGGGCTCCTCGTCCAGAGCTTCAATCTTCTTGGCGATGATCTGCGCCTGTTCAGCGGCGGCTGCAGAATCGGCTGCGGCCTGCTCAGCCTGCTGTGCGGCCTGCTTGGCTTTGTTTCCGCAGGATGCGAAGAGCACGACTGCCCCAAGGAGGCAGAGTGCAGGGATGATGTACTTTTTCATATTATGCGTGTTTTGATTTGGATTTCAGTTTCCTGAGCATAGTCAGGGCAAGCGGGGTGCAGTAGGCTGCAAGAAGGACGGTGCCCAGAGTCATCTTCACCCAAGTTCCCGGCTCGAAGCCGAGAATCTCCGGCAGATGGTAGAGCAGCAGCAGGACCAGGGCCAGCAGTACATAGAGCCCTATGGACCTGAGTTCATAGCGTACAGGGTAATATTTCTGCCCCAGGAAATAACTCAGCAGCATCGAGATGCCATAGCCGGCAAAGCCTCCCCAGGCGCAGGCCCAGTAACCTATGCGCGGGACGAAAATGACATTGACTGCCACCATCACCACTGCGCCGCAAAGGCTGATGAGCGCGCCCCACCAGGTCTTGTCGCTGAGCTTGTACCAGAAGGAGAGGTTCATACTGATGCCCATAAAGATTTCGGCCATCATCACGATAGGTATGGTGCCGAGACCCTCCCAGTAGTCCTGCTGGACGAAGTGGCGAAGGACAGGCATATAGAAGATGACGCAGAGGAAGGCGGCCAGGGTGAAGATGACAAAGTACTTCATCCCGTCCGCAAGAGTCTGTGGGCTGTTCTTCTCAGCGCCGGAGAACACTATCGGCTCATAGGCGTAGCGGAAAGCCTGCGTCAGCAGGGCCATTATCATCGCAATCTTTACGCAGGCGCCGTAGATGCCCAGCTGCACCATTCCCTCCTCGCCCGGGCAGAGCAGCGGGAAGAGCACCTTGTCTGCCGTCTGGTTGAGTATGCTCACGAGGCTGAGCAGCAGCAGCGGCATCGAGTAGGCGAGCATACGCCTGCAAAGGGAGCGGTCGAAGCCGTAGGCGATGCCCCGGATTTCGGGGATGAAGCCCAGGGTCACCAGCGAGGTGCACAGCAGGTTGGCGAAGAAGATGAGGCCGACGCCGCCGTTGAAGCGCTCGTAGATGGCTGTCAGCTGCGGAATCTTCGGCATCAGCAGGAAGATGAAGAGGTTGAGCGCCACGTTCAGGAAGATGAAGCTCATCTTCAGGAGCATAAACTTCATCGGGCGGTGCTGCTGCCTCAGGCGGGCGAACATTACGGCCTGGAAGGCGTCAAGCGCGCCGATGACGGCAAAGCAGGCGACGTACTCGGGGTGGGCTGCATAGCCCAGCGCATCCGAAATCCCGCCAAGGAAGGCGAACACCAGCGCCACGAAGCCCAGCCCCACCGCTCCGACCATCCGCAGCGCGCAGCTGTAAACCATCTTTTCATCCTCGTCCTTGCGGCCCGAAAAGCGGAAGAAGGTGGTCTCCATTCCGAAGGTCAGCAGGGCGAAGATCAGAGCGGCATAGGCGTAGAGATTGGAGACTATGCCGTAGCCTCCGCTTTCCGCTGCGATGCGGTAGGTGTGGAGAGGTACCAGCAGATAGTTCAGGAAACGCCCGACTATGCTGCTCAGGCCGTATATGGCGGTATCTTTTGCTAAAGATTTCAGATTCATATTGATGCAAAGATACGAAATCCGCAGTATCTTTGTCCTATGAAGATTCTTTTCATCCACGGCCTCGCCTCATCCGGCGCCTACAAGATGGCCTCCTCGCTGCGCATCCTGCTCAAGCCCGAAGCCGTCATCGCGCCTGACCTGCCCATAGAGCCCTTCGCTGCCCTCGACCTGCTCGAAGACATCTGCCGGCGCGAGCAGCCCGAGCTGGTCGCAGGCCTCTCGCTGGGAGGCTTCTTGGCGCAGAAACTGCGAGGCCGCCGCAAGATTCTGGTTAACCCCGACCTGGAGGTAAGCCGCCTGCTCTCGACTATGAAGGGGGAGGTCAAATACCTTTCGCCGCGTCAGGACGGCGCTCAGAGCTTCTTCATCACTGAAGAAATATGCGAAGGATACCGCCAGCTGGAGAAGACCCAGTTCGACGGCCTGGACGATGCCGAGAGGGCCATCACCCGAGGTCTGTTCGCCCTGGACGACGAAATTGTCCGCTGCGGCCCCCTTTTCGAGCGCTACTATCCGGGCTGTGCGACCTATTATCCCGGTCGCCATCTGCCAGTTTTTCCGGAGCTGAAACAACATCTTGTACCGATAGCCAAAGCTTTGGCGAATGAATATTGATGATTTCAGCCCATTTTATTATTTTTGTCGGATTAAATCCACATAATTATGGAAAAAGTGACCGTACTGCCACCGGAGAAATTGTTCAACGGCTGGATAGACCCGCGTTTCATTCCTGAGGGAAAGGACAAATACTATATTCGCAACAAGCAGGTGTCTGCGCCGAAAGGCGGCTGGAGGCACCTTCGCAGCGACGAGATTGAGAGTCTCGTGATGAATGACAACACAGCCTCAAGCTGGGATACCATATGGGTGACCGACGAATTCACTCCCTCACTTGTCAAGAACAACAAGTTCTTCGGAACGGTAAGGATAGGTCGCGTGAGCAATCTTGGCCTGCAGTTTCACGACCTGAGGCTGCCTTGCGGCATCACCAACAGCTCTATCCACTCCTGTGACATAGGCGACGACTGCGCCATCCACGACGTGCACTACCTGTCGCACTACATCATCGGCGCCAGGTGTATGCTCTTCAGCATCCAGGAGATGGCCACGACCGACCACGCCAAGTTCGGAAACGGAGTGGTCAAGGACGGCGAGGACGAGAAGGTAAGGGTCGAGCTCGAGATAATGAACGAGACCGGCTGCAGATCCGTCAGCCCTTTCGACGGAATGATTACCGCTGACGCCTATCTCTGGGCCAAATATGTGGATGACAAGAAGCTGCGCGAGCGCCTGCTGGAGTTCACCCAGAACTCGGTGGACTCCCATCGCGGCTATTACGGCACCATAGGCGAGGGCTGCGTGATCAAGACCTCCCAGATTATCAAAGACGCCAAAATCGGCCCTTGCTGCTACATCAAGGGAGCAAGCAAGCTCAAGAACATCACCATCAACTCTTCGGAGAAAGAGCCGTCCCAGATAGGTGAGAACGTGATTCTGGTCAACGGTATCGTCGGCTACGGCTGCCGCATCTTCTACAGCTGCACCGCGGTCAAGTTTGTCATCGGCAACAACAGCAACCTCAAGTACGGCGCCCGAATGATAGACTCCGTGCTTGGCGACAACAGCACCATATCCTGCTGCGAAGTGCTCAACAACCTGATTTTCCCTGCGCACGAGCAGCACCACAACAACTCCTTCCTGATCGCCTCATGCGTCAAGGGCCAGAGTAACCTGGCCGCCGGCGCGACTGTGGGATCAAATCACAACAGCCGCACCAACGACAACGAGGTCGTTGCCGGACGCGGCTTCTGGCCGGGCCTGTGCACCTCAATCAAGCACTCTTCGGTCTTCGCTTCCTATACGCTCCTGGCCAAGGGCGCCTACCCTGCGGAGCTGAATGTTCCGCTGCCTTTCAGTATGCTTACCAATGACGAGAAGAACGGCGAACTTGTCGTCTTCCCTGCCTTCTGGTGGCTGCGGAATATGTACGCCCTGGCGCGCAACTCCTGGAAGTATGCCACACGCGACAAGCGTGTCACCAAGGTGCAGAACATCGAGTTCGACACCTACGCTCCCGACAGTATGGAAGAGGCCATCAAGGCCCGCAAGCTGCTGGAGCTCTGGGTTGCAAAGGCCTGGTTCAAGGCAAATGGAACAAACATAGACAACTATACAGACAAGCAACTTCGTGCTAAAGGGTACGAACTGCTTTCGGGAGACTCCACGGTGGTGGACGCTCTTGAGATTTTCGGAGAGGGTATGGAGAAATCCTCCAGAAAGGTCCGCATCCGTATGGCATACAAAGCCTATCACGCCTACGGCGATATGATTGTACACTACGCCGTGACCAACGCGATGAAGTATTTGGAGGCCAATCCGGGCGAGACCCTCAGCTCTATGTCCGTGCTTCTGAAGAGCCGCCGCAAACGCGAGTGGATCAACCTCGGAGGCCAGCTTATGATGGAATCGGACGTGGACCGTCTGCGCTCCGACATCCGCGAAGGAAAGCTGGTTTCCTGGAAGGACGTCCACAAACGCTACAATGACATCTGGAGACGCTATCCTCTCGACAAGCTTCGTCACGCCTATCTCTCGCTGTGCTGCGTCTTCAAAGTTGAAAGCATGTCAGCATCGGATTGGCAGAACGCAATCGATGCCGAGCTCAGAATCCAGCATTATATCTGTGATCAGGTGCGCCAGACCCGTCTGAAGGACTATGAGAATCCTTTCCGCCGCGCCACCTACCGCAATGAAGAGGAGATGCTCGCCGCCATCGGCACCATCGACGACAACAGCTTCGTGCGCCAGATAGCCCGCGAAACGGAGGAGAACCTCCGCAGGCTCGAAGAAATGCGTTCAAGAATTTAAAATTTTCAAGAAATGACACTCAAAGACCAGAATTACGCACAATATTATCTCGTTCAGGAGATGATGGGAACCGTCCCTACAGTTGAGAAGTTTGACCCTCATTGCGCCGATTTCGTCGCTGACTCCATCCGCAGGACCGGGGCCGTGATGTTCACCGGCGAGGGCTCATCCCGCATTATGCCTGCCAAGAATGCCCGCCGCAAGGCTATGCAGCTCGGCCTGAAGTACAACTTCCAGAATGAGGGCTCACGTCAGGCAATGGAGTACGACCTCAATGGCTACACCGTCCTTCTCGACTCCAACTCAGGACGTACCAAGGAGGTGCTCACCCTCGCTAAGCAGCTCAAGGCTGCCGGCCACAAGGAGGCTTTCAGCCTCAGCGCCAACCCTGATACCCCGCTCGAGCAGGCTAGCGTCAAGGGCCACGTGCTCGGCTGTGGCTGGGAGGAGGCTGTTGCCGCCACCAAGAGCGTAGTGGAGCAGGGCCTCTTCTGCGAGGCCGTAGTGTGGAACCTTGCAGGCAAGGATATGGCTCCGGCCCTCAAGGCCCTGCCTGAGAAGCTCCAGACCGCGCTGACCCTGGACATCCCTTCAGAGATTGTAAGCTGGGCAAAGGCCGCCCATACCATCTACTTCGCCGGTATGAACGACGGCGTTGCGGAAGAGCTTACCCTCAAGACCAATGAGATCACCCGCCGCAAGAGCGACTTCCTCGAGGGAACCTACGCCGTCCACGGCATCGAGGAGGTGATGCAGGAGGGCGACATCGTCTTCGTTGTCAACCCTATCGAAGCAGAGTACGAGAAGTTCCAGACCGTGTTTGCCGGAGCTGGCGTTCACGTTGTGGCCATCGATACGAAAGTAACACCTTTCGAGCGTACAATTATCGTCCCTGATGCAGGCGAATTGCAAAGTTATGTCTATCTTTGTGCCGGATGGAATGTCCTCGTAGAAATCGCGATGAGCGACGGCATAAACCTTGACAAACCGCAAAGGGCCCGCAAGGTTGGAAACGAAATGTAAAGATGAAATATCTAAGATTAGATTCTATAGACCCGTATTATAACATGTCTTTTGACGAGTACTGCCTCGAGCAGCTGTCGTCAGAAGACAGTTTTTTCTATTTGTGGCGCAACCGTCCTGCCGTGATTATCGGCCTTAACCAGAATGCCTACAGCGAGGTGAATATTCCTTACCTCGAAGACAACGGCATAACCCTCGCACGCAGGGTCACCGGCGGCGGGGCGGTGTACCACGACCTTCAGAATCTCAACTACACCTTCATCGGCAAGGACGTTTCCCCGCAGCCGATAGTTGATGCCCTGAGGAAGATGGGTGTGGACGCCGAACTTTCCGGCCGCAACGACATCTTCGTCGAGGGCAAGAAGGTTTCAGGCTATGCCCGCAGGGTGTGGCACGACCGCCAGATGGTGCACGGCACGCTGATGTACGACGTCGACCTCGAGCCGCTCACCCGCGCGCTTGACGTGGACGGCAGCAAGATGAGCTCGAAGGGCATCGCCTCTGTGCGCAGCCGCGTGGGTAACCTCAAGGCCTACCTGCCCCAGTATCCGACCATCGAGGCCTTCCGCGATGCTCTCCAGGAGTTGCTTGCCGGCTCCGATGAGCAGATGGCTATGAGTCCGGAGCAGCTTGAGCAGGTGCGCAGTACGGCGGAAAGCAAGTTCGCCAGCTGGGAGTGGGTGTACGGCAGCTCGCACGAGGCCGACTTCAGCCGCAGCGCGCGCCTTGCCTGCGGTACGGTGGAAGTGTCTGTCAAGCTTGACCGCGGCTGCATCTGCGCCATCGAATTCCGCGGCGACTTCCTCGGCGGCCTGCCTGTCGCGCAGCTTGAAGAAGCACTGAAGGGACGCCGCTTCGAGCGCGGCAGCCTGATCGAGTGCCTCAAGGAACTTGGCGTGGAGCGCTATTTCGACTCCGTCAGTGCCGAGGACATAACAGGAATGTTGTTTTAGAAACCTTATTGACATTTGCATATGAAACAGTTGAACACAAAATTGATGCATCCGGCTGAGCAGATCTGTATCATCATCAGCAGGATTTATCGTGGCGGTATGACCACCACATCAGGAGGAAACCTTTCCATTATGGACGACAACGGGGATATGTGGATTACCCCTTCAGGAATCGACAAGGGTTCCCTCAAGCCATCTGATATTATGTGTGTAAAGGCTGACGGCACAGTCATAGGACCGCACAAGCCTTCTTCAGAGTATCCTTTCCACAGGGCGCTCTACAGGATGCGCCCGAAGATGCGCAGCGTCATCCACGCACATCCTGCGGGACTTGTGACATTTAGCATCGTTCATCAGATTCCAAACACCAGCATCCTCCCTCAGGTACACGCCGTCTGCGGCCCTATCGGTTTCGCGCCATACGACGTTCCGGGCAGCGAGGCCCTCGGCGAGAAGATTGCAGAGGAGTTCCGCAAGCACCCTGAGTATAAGGCCGTGATTATGGAGAACCACGGCGTAGTGCTTGCCGGCGAGGACATCGCCGATGCATACCAGAGGTTCGAGACCCTCGAGCTCTGCGCACGCACCATCATCAACGCCAAGACCCTCGGTGAGCCTATCTATCTGACCGACGAGCAACTCAATTTCCACGAGAGCCGCCTCCCTAACGATTTCCAGCACTTTATGAATGTCACCCATCCTTCAGAGGAGAGGGCCATCCGCACGGAAATCTGCCGTATGGTACGTCGTGCCTGCGACCAGAAGCTGATGAGCAGCTCATACGGTACCGTGTCTATGAGGTGGAAGGACAACGACTTCCTCATCACCCCAACCGGTGTACAGAGATGGGATATCGACGAAGAGGACATCGTTCAGATCAAGGACGGTATGGCAGAGGCAGGCAAACTTCCAAGCCATTCAGCCGCCCTTCACTACGAGATTTACAGGCGCAACCCTAAGGTGAACGCAATCGTGCTCACCCAATGTCCTTCACTGATGGGCTTCTGCACCACCGATAGCAAATTTGACGTCCGCACCATCCCTGAGAGCTGGATTTTCCTCCAGGATGTACCAAAATTCGAGTTCGGCTCGCAGTACACCAAGCCGGCCGAGGTTGCTGAGGTCTTCAAGAACAGGCCTTGCGCAATGCTGGCAAACGACTCGGTAGTAGTCGCTTCCGACAGCCTCATCAACGCCTTCGACCGTCTCGAAGTAGCCGAGTTCGCTGCCAAGTCCCTTATCCTCGCCAAGCCGGTGGGTGACCTTCACCCTATCACCGACAAAGAGGTTGAGGACCTTCGCGTCGCCTTCCACGTCGGCGAATAAACTTTCGCAGAACATACAGAAAAAAGCGAGGGGCATATACCCCTCGCTTTTATTATCCCATCATCTGCCCCCGACTAGAGTTCGTCGCTGTGGGCGAGGAGATAGTTCTCCGCCTCGACGCTCCACAGACCGTTGTGGGCCTTGCAGATGCGGTCGAGTTCGGCATAAACGCTGCCTTCTTTCTGGCCGAAGTCTGCGATGGCTGTCAGCGGCATATCGATGTGGGTGTAGATGAGTTTCTTTCCGCCCGGGATTTCAGGAAGCCTGAGGGTGGTGTCGATGACGGCGTTCAGTCCGCCGATGTGGGTGACCAGCCCTGCAGGGTCCATACCCTTGCCCATCAGGTAGAGCGACTCTTTCATATCGTCGGTGTTGCCGCCGGAAGTGCCTACCACGTGGGTTGAAGCATAGTGGACATTGTAGAAGTTGAACGGAGCCTTGAAGTCGGCGCGTCCCGGACCTGAGAAGAAGTTCAGGCAGCCGTCGAAGCCGAGGATGGCATCAGCCTGCTCGATGACGGCAGGTACAGGAGCCATCACTACTACCTCGTCATAACCCTCGCCTCCGGAAATCTCCTTGAGCAGGGCGACAGGGTCTTCGACCTTGGTGTTGACATAGTGGAGCTCAATGCCCCTGGATGCCGCAAACTCTTTGGTGTAGAGGGTAGCGGCCCTGTCCAGGCGTGCCTGGTCGATGTCGGTTACGACAAAGAGTGAAGGGTGCCTGTCCTCGCGGTGAAGCACGTAATTGATGCAAGCCAGACCCATAGGGCCTACGCCGGCAAGCAGTGCCATCTTGCCGTTCTCCTTGATCTCCATATTATGGACATACGAGCCAGGAGTGGTGTGGTAGCAGGCGTGCATTGCGCCCACCACGCAAGAAAGCGGCTCGCTCAAGGAAGCCGGGTAGAAACCCTCTCCCTTGTAAGGAAGGAGGCAGCCCTGCTCCATCACCTCGGCCGGGATGATGACATAGGTGGCATCGCCGCCGATGTACTGATATGAATAGCCCGGAGCGGAGAGCACACCGACTGGGCCACCCTCATAGGTGATTGCGGGCTGGATGGAGAACTTGTCTCCGGCCTTGAACTCGGATGCCCACTTGCTGCCGACTTCAACGATTTCGCCGGCAAATTCGTGGCCGATGATGACAGGGTTTTCCGCAACGTTGTCAGGAACCCTCTTGTGCTCGGGGCCCTGGTGTGCGGCCTTGTATGAGGACATACAGAGGCTGTCGGATACTACTTTGGCGAGAATTTCGTCTTCCTTTATCTGCGGAAGCTCGAATTCTTCGAGTCGGAGGTCATCTTTTCCGTAAAGGCGTACTGCTTTGGTTTTCATCTGTTATTATTTATTTGTTGTTAGTTCTTTACTGGTGCCGCCGGAGTGTCCGGAAGCTCTTTCCAGGCCTTGAGCTCCTCCTTGAGAACTTCTACGGCCTTCTTGATCTGGGCGTCCTTGCCCAGGTAGTCATCGAACGGATTGATGTCCACGTCGATGTCCGGATCGACTCCGTGTCCCTCGATTATCCACTCACCCTCGGTAGAGTAAGATGTGAAGAAAGGAGTCCTCATATCCTGGCCGTCAACGAAGCTCTTCGAGCCAGAAATGCCCACGATTCCACCCCAGCTGCGCTTGCCGATGAGCTTTCCGAGCCCCAGCTTGCGGAAGCCGTAAGGGAAGAGATCGCCGTCGGAAGAAGAATACTTGTCGATAAGGCAGACCATAGGCCCGTAGAAGGCCTCGTTAGGCACAGGCTTGTTTGAGCCGTTGCGATACATGCTGACGCGGTAAACCTCCCTCTGGAGCCTTTCCAGAATCATAGGGGAGACGTTGCCGCCGCCGTTCATTCGGTCATCGATGATCAGGGCCTTCTTGTCCAGCTGGCTGTAATACATCTTGGTGAACATATCGAGGCCTTCGGTGCTCATATCCGGGATGTGGATATAGCCTATCTGGCCGTCGGAGAGTTTATCAACCATCTCCATATTGCGCTTGACCCACTCGTAGTAGGCGAGCTGGCTCTCGTCTTCAACCGGCTTCACTAGCACGCTGCGCAGGTTTTTCTTTCCGGATGCGTCGGAAGCGAGCTTGAGCTCCACGGTCTTGCCGGCCTTGCCGATGAGAGCCTGACCCGGGTCAGAAAGTTCGCTGCAAGGGATGCCGTCGATTTCGAGGATGAACTCGCCTGCCTTCGCGTCCACTCCCGCCTGGGCAAGAGGGCTATAGACCTTCTCGTCCCAGATAGGATCCTCGAAGATCTTCTCGATGCGGAATGCGCCGCCGGAGGTCTTGCTGTAGCGGGCTCCGAGCAGGCCGGTAGGGATGCGCTTGACCTCGACGGTCTCGCCTGAGGTGATGTAGGCGTGGCCCACATTCAGCTCTCCGAGCATCTCGCCGATAAGGTAGCTCAAATCCTCGCGGTGGTTGACATATGGAAGCATACAGCCGTACTTGCTGCGGATGGCAGGCCAGTCGGCGCCGTGCATATTCTCCACGTAGAAGCCGTCCCTGGTGATGCGCCAGCTCTCATCGAAGATCTGGGCCCACTCGGCGTGGTGGTCGATCACAAGGCTGATTTCATCCACCCTGATCTCCGCGCCCTTGGCTGCAGGACCGCCGAAGTCAGCTACCTTGTAGGCATCCTTGTCGCGGACAAGAGCCTTCTTGTGGTCGTAGCTCATTGCCAAAGGCCTTTCTTTCTGCACTTCGCTCTCCTTGAGGGTCTTGAGGTCGAGGGCCTTGACGCCCTGGCCTGAAATGTAGTAGAGCTTGTCCTTGTCGGAGAAGAGCAGACGGTAGTGTCCTGCCGAAAGCGGCAGGCGGCTGATTCTGCGGCCGATGTTTTCGAAGTCCACCTTCATAGCCGCCGGAGCGCTCTCCTTCTTCTTGTCTCCTTCGGCCTTGGCTGTCGGCTCCTCAGCCTTCTTGAGACTGGTCGGATCAGGGCAGTCGAGTGTCAGCGGCAGGACATAGACATAGTCGCTGACATTGTAGGAGGCGTTCCACTCAACTGCAGAGTACTGTGAACGGTAGTCTCGTGAAGAAGTGAAGAAGAGGTATTTCCCGTCGGCGGAAAAGACAGGGGAAGTGGCGTCGAACCAGCGGTCGCTGATCTGGTAACTCTTGCCCTTGGCCATATCGAGGATGAATACGGCGCTCAAATCGTTGTCCAGGGCGGTCGAATAGGTTGCATAGCTGCCGTCGTCGCTGAGCCTGAAACCGCGGATTGCGCTGCGTCCTGTCAGCAGGGTCTTCAATGCTCCGCTCTCGACATCGAGCTCGAGGATGTCCCTCTGGCCCGTGGTGAAATAGAGTTTCTTGCTGTCAGGGCCCCAGAGCAGGGATGCCGGGTAGCCGTTTGCGAACGAGGTGAGGCAGCGCTCTGCGCCCGGGTTGTCCGAGGCTGCGGTGTAAATCTGGTACTCGCCGCTCTTGTCGGAAGTCCAGGCGATGGTTTTGCCGTCAGGGCTGAAGCAGGCCTCCCTCTCGTGGGATGAGGATGAACGGGAGATGTTCTTCACTGCGCCGGAACCTGCCGGGAGGGTGAAGATGTCGCCGCGCACGATGGCGATGACGGTCTTGCCGTCAGGCGAGAGGCTCCAGCTCGTCAGGCCGCTAAGGCCACTTCTGTACTCGTTCCTGCTCAGTGCACCGTCGTCCCGGAGGCGGATGTTCACTTTCGAGGCGGTTCCGGAAGCGAGGTCGTAACGCCAGATGTAGCCGCCGTTCTCGAATACTATCGCCTTGTCGGAAGACGAAGGGAACTTGCAGTCGTAATCGCTGAAATCGGTCACTTTGCGCGTAGTTCCGCCCTTGGTGTCATACACGAAGAGGTTCATCGTCCTGTCGCGGTCTGAAAGATAGTAAATCTCGTTGCCTATCCACATCGGGAAGATGTCCTGGGCGTCGTTGTCGGTAATCTTTTCGAGCTTGCTGCTGCCTACGGTGTTGATCCAGATGTCATCAGCCTGGCCGCCGCGGTAGTATTTCCAGGTGCGGAATTCGCGGAACATCCTGTTCATCGCCAGCTTCTTCCCGTCAGGAGAGAAGGAGCAGAAGCCGCCCTCGCTGGTAGGGATGATCTCAGGCAGGCCGCCCTCGGCGCTCACCATACACAGGCTGCCCCTCAAGCCGCTGAAGCACCACTGCTTCGAGCGGTAGATGACCTTCTTGCCGTCAGGGGTCCAGCCCATCACGATATTGTTCGGGCCCATTCGCTCCCCAACCTTGTCGCGGGCGACGAGCGCCGAGTAGGTAAGCCTCTTGGGGCTGCCTCCCTCCACCGGTATGGTGTACACTTCGGTATTGCCGTCGTACTGGGCTGTAAACGCAATGGTCTTGCCGTCCGGCGAAATCTTCGGGAAGCACTCATAGCCCACATCGGAAGTGATTTTGCGCGCCACCCCTCCGTTCTCCGGGACGACATACAGGTCGCCTGCATAGCTGAAGGCGATGTTGCCGCCGCCGATGGTCGGGAACCTCAGGAGCCTTGCCTCCTGCGAAGGTTCGGCACTTGCCGAAAACGCGAGCAGCGCGCTTGCGGCCAGGGAGAAAAAGAACCGTTTCATAACTACTTGAGCATAATCTGACCGCCGGTCACAGGGATGGCCTGTCCGGTTTCGCCGGTCTGTTCGATTGAATAAAGTATCGCCTTGCACACGTCAACAGGGTTGCACCCCTTGCGCATAGGCACTTTCGATAGATAGTAGGCCCTCACGTCCTCCACGCTCTTGGCTCCCGGAACCTTTCCGGCATTGAGGTACTGGACGAAGAGGCCCTTCTCAGGGTCGCTCCAAAGCGGTCCGTCCAGGTAGTTGCCAGGGCAGATGGCGTTGACCTTGATGTTGAACGGAGCAAGCTCCAGGGCGTATGACTGCACGAGGCCTATGCCGCCGAACTTGCTGCCGGCGTAGGCGTAGTTGGCCTTCGAGCCTTCCAGTCCGCTCTTGGAGTTGATCTGGATGATGTCTGCAAAGTATTCCGGATCGTATTTGGTCTGGATCTTCATCACGTGACTTGCCACCTTCGAGCAGTAGAAGAATGCATAGTAGTTGATCTTGGTGACGAAGTCGAAGGTCTCAGGGGTGAGGCTCTCGAGATCTCCCGCCCTTGCCACGCCGGCGTTGGAAACGAAGGCGTCGAGGGCTCCGAAGTTCACGATGGTCTCGAGAACCAGGTTCCTGATGCTGTCGATTTCGCTGACGTTGGTCTTGACGAAGATGGCCTTGTTGTTGCGCGCGATGGCGTTGAATGAGGCTGCGGTGGCTTCGCCTGTCACCTCGTTGAGGTCGGCTACGACAATGTTCGCGCCCTCCTTGATGAGCTCGCGGGCAATGCCCTCGCCGAAGCCTTGTGCGGCGCCGGTGACGATGATGGTCTTCCCTTCAACCCTGCCGGATGAGGCTCCGCCGGCGACTTTGCGGCGATAGTTCTCAACCTCCCAGTTGTCAATGAAGCTGATCCATTCCGGCTCCATCGGATGCTCTCCGCCGAAGGCCTGGGCGTAGCAGGCAATCTTCATCGCGTCGCAGAAGACGTCGGTGATGATGGCTGCGTTGCGGCTGTGGTCGCCCACGGCGATGAGTCCGATACCCTTGACGAGGATGACCTTAGGGCTGTGTCCGCGCCTTGCGATGTACTCCTCGATTTTCTCCTCGGCCTGCTTGAGGATGTCCTCAGGGGTCTGGGCGTCGATGTAGATGTATTCGGACTTGCAGTAAACGATGATGTCAGGAGAGAACGGCACGGCCACCTTGGCGAAAGCCTCCGGGCTTTCGCTCACCTTTACGGTGAGAGCGTTGGAGGTCAGCTTGAGGGTCTTGGCGCCGCGGCCGTTTCGGCTGAGGATGGCGCGAAGTCCCGGGATGAACTCAGTCACGCAGTCGCAGACCGGAACGTCTCCCTCAGGGAGCGTTCCCGCCCGGCTCTCGAGACGGGCGATGAGCTCGGCGTAAATCCTGTCTATCTCTTCAGTGCTGTCAGCGCCCACGAATACGCCGTGGTTCTGTAGGAAGATTACAGCCGGTTCACTGCCCCTGGCCTTCTTGTACTCCATAATCCTGTCGTACACCTTCTTGAAGAGGGTGTAACCCGGATCGGTGTACTCGATGTACAGGGCCTCGGGGAAGAGCTCGGCGCATACTGAGGCGGCGTTTGCCGAACACATCAGACCGTTCACGAGGGTAGGGTGGGTGTGGACGACATAGGCTGCCTCCAGGCAGTTGTGGAGCGAAGTCTCCACTGACGGGCGGCGGTCTTTGGTGATGCAGGCGGCGGCGAGGTCATTCTTGACCTGTTCCTCGCGGAGCGCGCTGTCCTGGCTGTAGGCCTTTTCGCCCATAGGGTTGAGCAGAGAGCGGTCGAGCACGGCAAAACCGTCCTCGGTGATTGTGGCCATCGCGAAACCGCTGGCCTTCACCCAAAGCTTGCTCTCATTTTTGTAAGAAGTGTTTCCGCCTCCGGCAATCACGAAGCGGGGGTCGGAACCGTATTTTTGGGATATTGCTACAAGAGCGTCTATTTCTTTCATTATTCAGTTGCTTTCCGGATTAACAAGTCTCCCTCCTCGGCGGTCTTCAGACCGTTCTGGTGGGCTGCAATCAAGCAGGCTCCGTTGTAGTTGATTTCCTTGAGCTTGTCGGACAGGCCGGCAGCGTCGCGGGTGCGGAGCTTGATAGGCTCAAGCGCAGGCGTGTTGTGCTCGGAACCGAAGCTTACGATAAAGCCCTCGTCCTTCAGATAGCCTGCGTACTGCTCGAGCACGGCGGTGGTGTTGCGGGTGGTTATGAATTCCACTGAGCGGAAGCCCCTCTTCTTGAGCAGGTCGGCAGCTTTCTGCAGGTCGAGCTCGAAGTCGGTGAAGTTCCCCTTGGCGTCATCCGCCAGGAAAGGATAGGTAGGGATGCCGCCAGCCGCCTCGATGATGCGCTGGACGGTCTCCATCGGCAGGAAGGCCTTAGGGTCCTCCGGCACGAAGGCAGCTCCGCCGGACTTGAGCAGATTGCCGCGGATTTCGTTCTCAACGGCAGCCTTGTCGACAGGGGCGCTCTTGAGCGCTTTGCCGCCGAACAGCCTCTCGTAGAAGGCGAGCTTGTCGGCCTCGGCGCTGAACCTGGCGTCGATGGCAAGGCGCAGAGCCGTTGCCAGGTGTCTCTCGCGGATGGAACCGCGGGTGAGCTCCTTCTCGACCTGGCTGAAGCTGATGTTGAAGCCGGCCTTGATGGCATCGAGGTGGATGTTGAGTTTTTCGCACATCCTGGCCACCTGGGCATTGGATTCGGCCTTGACGGCAGCAAGCTGAGCGGCCTCCTCGCCCTTGAGGATGACAGGGTAGCTCAAACCCTTGCCGCTGAGATAGGTTCGGCCGGGGTTGTTGGGGTCGTTGACGCGGATGCCGTTTGCCTGGTCTTCCACGTTGAGGGAAATGAACTCGATATTGAAAAGAGGGAAGAGGCGGCGTTTGCCGCACTCTTCACTCCATTCCTTATATCCGTCCATCGAGTAGAAATCGTTGATTCCCACTACCTTTACGCCCTCTTCAGCCGCCATGTCAAGAGCCTGGGTGACTCCGGTGAATGCGCTGAATGAATATGGGGTGTGAAGGTGTCCGTTGACGTCTAGAACTGCCATATCAGATACCCTTCTTGCTTCTGAGAATCATCTGGGCTGCAGTCTGGTTGGTCGTAGGAACATAATCCTTGAGAGGAACCATCTTCTCGTTGATTGCGTCCAGGAACCAGCTTGGCTGAGGGAAGAATGCCTCCTCAAGCTCGTGGCAAGGGGTGATCCAGTTGCGTGAACCGAGCACTACCGGAGCTGCGTCGAGGTAGTCGAAGCACAGGTCGGCGATGTTGGCTGCGAGGTCGTTCAGGAACGAGCCTCTTGCCGAGGCATCGCCTGCAATGATGATGCGTCCGGTCTTCTTGACAGACTCGATGACCTTCTCGTAGTTGAACGGTACGAGGGTGCGGGCGTCGATGACCTCAGCCTCCATACCGTATTTCTCCTTGAGCTCGTCTGCTGCCTTGAGGGCACGGTAGAGGGTGGCTCCGATGGTCAGGAAGGTGACGTCCTTTCCTTCGCGCTTGATGTCCGGCTCGCCGAGAGGAATCTCGTAGTACTCGGCTGGAACGCCTTCCTTGTGGAACTCCTCGCCCTTGTCGTATATGCGCTGGCTCTCGAAGAAGATGACAGGGTCAGTGCCCTGGAGGGCTGAATTCATCAGACCCTTTGCGTCATAAGGAGTGACAGGGAACACGACCTTCAGTCCCGGGATGTGGGTGCAGAGTGAGGTCCAGTCCTGAGAGTGCTGCGCACCGTACTTCGAACCTACTGATACCCTGACAACTACAGGCATCTTGAGGATGTTTCCTGACATTGCCTGCCACTTAGGGAGCTGGTTGAAGATTTCGTCTCCACAGCAACCGAGGAAGTCGCAGTACATAATTTCAGGAATCACGCGTCCGCCGCACATCGCATAACCGATGGCGGTGCCGATGATGGCGGCCTCGGCGATAGGCGAGTTGAAGAGACGGTGGTAAGGAAGGGCCTCGGTGAGTCCGCGGTAAACCGCGAAGGCGCCGCCCCACTCCCTGTTCTCCTCGCCATAGGCGATAAGGGATGCGTCCTTGTAGAAGCGGTCGATGATGGCCTCGAACAGACCGTCCTTGATATTATAGGTCTTCATCTTGCTGACAGGCTTGCCCTCGGCGTCGAGCCAGAAGCGTGACTTGCCGGCAATCTGCTTGACCCTAGGGTTCTCCTCCATAGGGTGGTTGACCTCAGGCTTGGCGTCGCTGAGCGAATCGATGCTGCTGTTTGAGAACATCATATCGCCGAGAAGCTCCTGATTGCTGCTCAGGTCCATACGTGGAGAGAGGGTCTCGTCGATGGCGAGCTTGTACATCTCGAAGATTACATCCTTGATCTCGGTCTGGATGCCGTCGAGAGCGGCCTGGTCAGCCACGCCGGCCTCGATGAGCTTGCGGCCGAATGCGAGGATGCAGTCCTCTGCCATCCAAGCCTCTTTTTCCTCCTTTGTGCGGTATGAGTCCTGGTCGCTTGGAGAGTGGCCGCTGTAGCGGTAGGTTACTACGTCCAGCAGGCAAGGTCCTTCCTTCTTCTCGAGGAGGGCCTTCTTGCGGCGGTAAGCGTCGATGACGGCGAGAGGGTTGTAGCCGTCCACGCGCTCTGCGTGCCAGGCCTCAGGGTTGAAGCCGGCGCCGATGCGGGCAGGGAAGGTGTAACCCATAGTTTCGCCCCTGGTTTGGCCGCCCATGGCGTACTGGTTGTCCATCACGTTGATCATAAGAGGCAGGCCGCCCTTCATATCGCCCTCCCAGAGGGTCTTGAACTGATCCATTGAAGCGAAGGTCATACCTTCGAGGACAGGGCCGCGGGCCATTGCGCCGTCACCGAGATTGGCGACTACGATGCCCTTCTTGCGGTTAACCTTCTTATAGAGTGCGGCGCCGGCTGCGATTGAGCCTGAACCGCCCACGATGGCGTTGTTGGGGTAGATGCCGAAAGGAGTGAAGAAGGTGTGCATCGATCCGCCCAGGCCCTTGTTGAAACCTGTGGTGCGGGCGAAAATTTCAGCGATGGCTCCATAGATGAGGAAGCGGATGCCCTTCTGCTTGGCGCTGCCCTTGAAGTCCTTGTTGGCCACGTTGTTGGTCGCGCCGTCCCAGAACTCGTTCATCACCTTCTCGAGCTCCTCATCGGAGAGAACCGAAGATGAAATCGTCAGTGGTGAGAGTGTAGGCCATACCTACTGCGGCGGCCTCCTGACCCATTGAAAGGTGGGCAGGGCCCGGGTTGTTGTAGGCTACTCCGTTGTAGCCTCCGGTGGTCTTCACGAGGTTGAGCATAGTCTCGAACTCGCGGATTACGAACATGTCGCGGTAGATATGGAGAAGGTCCTCCTTGGTGAAGTTCTTCTCTTCGAGCTCCTGCGCTACGGTCTTGTCGTAGGTCATCACAGGAATTTCCGGAAACTTGATCTCGTGCTCTTTCGGGCGGAGTACCTCGTTCGGATCGATGTAAAGTGATTTTGGCATAATGTTATTCTGTATTTAGTTGTTATTTCAAAGCGAATGCTGTTTCCTTGATGATTTCGCCAACGGTCGGGTGAGGGAAGACGACTTCCTTGATCTGCTCGAGGGTCATCTCCTGCTCGATGGCTATGCACATACTCTGGATGATTTCTGAACAAGGATTGCCCAGCATATGGGCGCCGAGCACCTCGTGGTACTTCGCGCCTACGATGAGCTTGCAGATGCCCTCGCCGCCCTCGTTTTCGGCGACGAAACGGCCTGAGTAGGCCATAGGGAGCTTGACTACCTTGAAGTCGATGCCCTTGGCCTTGGCCTCGGATTCGGTCAGACCTACGCCGGCAACCTCAGGGTTGGTGTAAACCACGCCCGGGATGGCGTTGTAGCGCATACGGTCAGCCTTGCCGAGGATGTTGTTGATGGCTACTTCGCCCTCGCGGCTTGCGGTGTGGGCGAGCATCGAGAAGCCGGTCACATCGCCGGCTGCGTACACGTTAGGGATGTTGGTGCGCATATGCTCGTCAACCTTGATGCCCACAGGCCTGCCTGCAGGGTTGGTTGCCATCTCTACGCCGATGTTCTCGAGCCCGAGGCCCGCGAAGTTGGCGCGGCGTCCCACCGACACGAGAATCTTGTCTCCGCTTACGCGGCACTGCTTGCCCTCAGGGTCTTCGTACACCACGGTGTTGCCCTCGATGCCGGTAACCTTGCACTTGAGGCAGAAGTTGACTCCGCGCTTGGCGTAGATGCCCTGAAGCATTGAGCTGATCTCGTCGTCCATAGGGCCGAGAATCTTAGGAAGCATCTCGACTACGGTCACTTTGGTGCCGAGGGTGCTGTAGAATGCGGCGAACTCCATTCCGATCACGCCGCCGCCGATTACGACCAGCTCCTTTGGCTGCTCCTGGAGGGCGAGGATTTCGCGGTTGGTTACGATTACCTCACCTGCTTCCTTCAGGCCCGGGAACGGTGGTACTGCAGCCTCTGAGCCCGTGCAGACAAGCAAGTTGCGGCAGAGGTAGCTCTCGCTGCCGGCAACAATCTCGATGCCCTCGGCACTGCGGCCTTTGATGGTGGCGCTCTCGCTTACCACCTGGACCTTGTAGCCCTTCATTGCGGCTTTGATGCCGCCGACCAGCTTCTTGACCACCTTGTCCTTGCGCTTGACGAACTCGCCGTAGTTGAATGACGGGTTCTGGGCATAAACGCCGTAATGGTCGCCGTTTACTGCATAGTTGTAAACCTTGGCCCCGTAGAGGAGGGTTTTAGTAGGGATGCATCCCTCGTTGAGGCATACTCCTCCCAGGGATTTTCTTTCGAAAAGCACTACTGAAAGACCGGCGGCGCCGGCTCTTTCCGCTGCGACGTATCCACCAGGACCGCCGCCGATTATTGCAACGTCAAACATTTGTAATGTTGTTAGATTATCAGAATTCAACTTCGAGATTCTCGATCTCGACCGCTACCTGTTTGAGGAACCTTGTTGCCTCGCCGCCGTCGACTGCACGGTGGTCGTATGTGAGCGACAGACCCATATAAGGAACGAAGCCGAAGACTCCGCCGCCCAGGTCTTTAGGACGCGCGACGATGGTGCCTACGCCCAGGATTGCGCTCTGAGGCACGTTGATGATAGGGGTGAAGTACTCGACACCGAAGCCTCCGAGGTTGGATACGGTGAACGAAGCGGCTTCAGCCGACAGGAGGTCAGGATTGCAGCTGCCCTTCTTGCAGTCTTCGGCGACCTTCTTGAGCTGCTTGCTCAAGCCGATGATGTTAAGCTCGTCGGCGTGGAGGATGGCCGGAACCATCAGGCCGCGCTCGGTGTCAACCGCGCAACCCAGGTTGACCGAGTTGAACAGGCGCATAGAGTCGCCCAGACAGTGGGAGTTGAGGTTAGGGAACTTGCCCAGGGCTTTGATGACTGCGTAGCAGACAAAGT
>JAEDLO010000049.1 GCA_016295245.1 Bacteroidales bacterium
GTTGCCGTCATCACCAGCACGTGAGGGGGTACGCCGCCGGGCCCCTTGGCCCAGAGTTTCGCCCTCTGGTCCACGCCGAAGCGGTGCTGCTCGTCCACTACCGCCAGCCCCAAAGCCTTGAAGCAGACATTGTCCTCGATTAGGGCGTGAGTGCCCACTATGATGCCAATGCTGCCGTCCTGCAGCCCTTCGTGGATGCCGCGCCTCTCCTTGGCGGAAGTGCTGCCTGTCAGCAGGGCACAGCGCACGCCGGTGGGCGCAAGGTAGCGGGAAATGTTGGCAAAATGCTGGCGCGCAAGCACTTCGGTAGGCGCCATTATGCAAGCCTGATAGCCGTTGCCGGTGGCAAGCAGGCAGGACAGGACGGCGACCATAGTCTTGCCCGAACCGACGTCGCCCTGGACAAGGCGGTTCATCTGGTGGCCGCTCATCATATCCGCGCGGATTTCCTTGATGACCCTCTGCTGGGCGCCGGTCAGCTTGTACGGCAGGGCATCGTAGCAGTCGAGGAAGTCCTTGCCGACCTTGCTCATCACGAAGCCCACCGAGTTGCGGGAGTGGATGTATTTCTGCTTGAGCAGCGAGAGCTGCAGGAAGAAAAGCTCCTCGAACTTCAGGCGGTAGGACGCCTTCTGGAGGGCATAGGAGTCGGCGGGGAAGTGGATGTTCTTCAGGGCATACGCTTTGCTCACAAGAGCATTCTCCGCCAGGACGTAGTCAGGCAGGTTTTCCTTTACCTCCGGCAGGCAGAGATTCAGCGCGCCGGACATCATCTTGCACATCACTTTTCCCGTGATGCCGCCGTTCTTGAGCCTCTCGGTGCTGGGATACACTCCCGTGAGTACTCCCTGGCTCATAGCGCCTTCCACAGGCGTATCCACTTCAGGGTGGACTATGTTGAAGCGCCCGTTGAACTCCTGAGGTTTTCCGAAGAAGATGAAAACGGAGCCCGGAACAAGCCGGGTGAAATTCCATTTGATTCCCTTGAAGAAGACCATCTCCATCACTCCGCTCTCGTCCTCGACCATCACACTGAGCCTCTTGCAGGCGTTGAAGTGTATGGGGTTGGTCTGTTGGGATACGATGGAACTTGACGGGCCGTAGAGAGTGCGGGAAAGAACCTTGGCCCTGATTTGCACGCTGGCAAAATCCGAGCGCACCTCGGCGATTGGACAGAAGCCGCTACGGTCGATGTAGCGGAAGGGGTAGAGATTGATCAGTTCTCCCAAGGTGCTGATACCAAGCTCCTTGCGGAGCAGTTCAGCCCTTTTGGGCCCTACTCCGCCAAGAAACTGTATGCTGGTATCAAGTTCTCCCATAGGGGACTTTATCTTTAATACTTGTAAAGCTGGAATCTGATGCAGCCTGGCTTCGGCACTCCGAAGTTCAGGCCCTGTCCGCTGTAACCCTCCTCAATGGCATAGAGCAGGTCATAGCGCAGCTGGGTTTCGTCGCCGTTGAGCATCCTGAGCTGCTTCCATTCTCCGTTTTCGTAGAAGCCTTCGCGCACGTCGGCAAGTCCGATTGTTGCCTCACCCTCTTTAGCGCGGAAGGTGACCCTGGTGTTGGATCCGATTACAAAGAACTTGTCAGTGTCCTGTTGGATTACAATGCCGTAACCGATGGCGTTCGGATCGTAGGTGCCTCCCGTCAGCTGAGGTGCTCCTCCGTTGCGGCGGCCGCTGGATACCAGCTCGAACTCGATGATGTAGTCTCCAAGTTCAACGCTGCTCTTGAGCCTCTGAGGTGAGGACCCTTTGAGCCAGGCGCCGCCGATGCGGCCTTCGGCCTGGGCGGAGAGTATCTCCTCTGATGCGCCGTCGAGCAGGTGGTAAAGCTCGCAGAATGTAGTGTTGCTCTCGGCCAGAGCGCGCCTCTCGAAGCCGAAAGGCGAGTAGCCGATGGCACCCAGTTGCCCTATGGCATAGGCAGCATTGGCTGCGCCGGCCTGGCCGTCACGGGACTCAGGCACGAAAACAGGATTGCCCGAGCGGGAGTAAAGCTGGAGTATCTCAGGGAAATCGTCCAGATAGATGTCCGGGCTGAGGATGTCGATGTCCGGAGCGGCTGCACGATAGATGTCGTGGTTCTGGGCCTGAGGGCCTCCGGAAGGGTAGTTGCCTGCGCGGCTGTCCTCCGGCTGGACTATCCAGGCGTTCACGAACACCGGGATGTCGTACTCTTTCTTTCCCTCGGCGGCTATGTGGTTGATGTATGAGGCGTAGTTCCAGGCCATGAAGATTTCTTCACACCTCCAGTTCTTGCCGAATACCTGCTCCCAGCTTCCGGAAGTTGCGCATCCGCCCTGCTCCCAGGCCTGGAGAGTTTCGGGCAGAAGTTTGTCCTTGTGCTCTTTGAGATAACTCAGCAGCTGCTGGGGAACCTCTCCGGCGAAGGCTTCCCTTGCCTGAGGGCAATAATCCATAGGGTGGCCGTGAAGGCCGACCTCATTTTCAATCTGCATCATCACCACTGTCTGCTCACGGGCGTCGATTTCACGCAGATGCGCCATCATAGCCCTGTATGCAGCAGCATCTGCGTCGCGGGTTGCAGTGCCGAGGGTGCTGAGTATAGGGAGTTTCCTGCCCTCCGGAGTCTGGGCGAGGGGATAACGTTCCGTATCCTTCTTGACCCAGAGAGGCTGGTAGCTGCTTGTGCCGTTTTTCCAGCTTCCGAACCAGAGAATGCAAAGCTTCATTCCGTTTTCGCGGGCCTCGGCAACGATGCGGTCGAGGCTGCTGAAGTCGTATTTCCCCTGCTGCGGTTCAATCATTTCCCAGGTGACAACGGCCAGAACTGTGTTGACGCCTGTCTGCTTGAGGGCCTTCCAGTGCGGTTCCATATATTCTGCGCTGGAAGAAGATGAGTTGCCAAGCTCGCAACCGAGGGCGAGAAAAGGCTTGCCCCGGACTATGAGCTGGGTTACTTCGCCCCTTTTCTCCAGATGGGGTGAAGGCTGTGTTACGTCGGCCTTGGGAGAGCCGCAGCCGGCCGCCAGCAGGGCGGTCGCAAGAAGTGTGAGGATTGCTTGTTGTTTCATGTGGTATTTTTTTTTGTTATCAGTGTTGTTTCTATCTGCTGCCTCCTCCGAAACCTCCTCCGCTGAAGCCGCCGCCACCGCCGAAGGATGAGGTGCCGCCAAGACCTTGGGATGAGTTCTTGGCTATGGCAGCCTGCTGGGCGTTGGTAATCGCGCGTCCGAGGTTGTTGGACATAAAGACTACCTGGCGCATAGTAGGGTAGTCATATATCATAGCCTGCTCGAAGAGCTGAGGATTGATGTCCTTGAGCTGCTTTGCAACGAGTTCCGCAATGCCGTAAAGCGAGCCGAAAATCAGATACTCCCTCCAGAGAGGAAGTTCCTCGGTGCCCCTTTCGGAAATAAGGGTGAAATCCTGGAGGAATTTCTTGAAGCCTACAACTTCCCTCGCCTTTGCCTGACCTTCAGGCTTGAATCTGGCCGAAGCGCTGATTTCGCCACTGCCAACGAGCCTGTCCTTGGCCTCCTCGCTTATGGACATCACCCATTTGTTGACCTCATCAATATTGCGTTTCGACCAGCGGGAGAACTCCTTGTCCTGGAGTATGCGGTCACTGCCGCTGGCCCTGACCATCATATCGTAGAGCTTGCGGCTTACGTTGTCGGCAGGGACCTTTTCGCGGTCGTTGAAGGCGATTTCTATCTTTCCGTCAGTGTCCTTGCTGACCGAAAGCGCTCCGCTGTAGATCATCTTGAGGATGAGAGCTCCTGCGAAGGCGTTGGACTTGCGGCTGTCGCCAAGGCGCTGCAGTACATATTCGGAGCTGAGGATGTCGCCGCCGAAAGGTATGTTCCTGCACCAGTTCACGTCCTTGGGCTGCATTCCGAGTATGCTCTTCTTGTTGGCCCTGTCGATCAGCACGACCAGTCCGGTGATGGCGGCGACTGCGGCAAGTATCGAGGCGATGAAGGCCCACAGAGGGAGTTCTTCTTCATCCGAGTCGCCGAAGTCGGCGCCAACCATTGCCGTGTCAAGCACTTCGCTGAAGGCTCTGTCCTGAATGCTCGGGGAGTTGAAATAGCCCTTGTTGAAGCGTGCCAGAAGGATTACCGAGCTGTTAGCGCTGTAGTTTCCCTGGCTTTCGAGCACGATGGTGCCATCTTCAAGATAGGTGCTGCCGTAATAGCCGAAGCCCCAGAAGCGGGTGTTGGTTGTGTCTGCAGTGAAGCAGTCCGGCCTTACGCTGACTTTTACCTTGCGGGGAGTGGACGAGAGGCCCGGACTGACGAGCTGGAGGTGGACCATATCGTAGTCGCGAAGGGACTTCACAGCATTGGTCATACGGTAGCTGACGGTGTAGAAGTGGTCGCCGTATTCGCCCACTCCCCAGCATAGTTCCACGCCGTTGCGCTTGTAAACGGTTCCGCAAAGGCCTTCCTTCTTGTTCCTTGACCAGTCAACGTCCCACTTGCCGACGTTGCGGAACTCCCGTCCCTTTTCGTCGACGACTTTCAAATCGAGTATTTCTATGTCTGAGAGATTCTCGCGATTGAGGTACCATTCCGTACCGGAAGTGACCCTGACATCCCACTGCTCGGTCACAAGAGCGGTGCCGTCCTTTTCGAGCAGCACCCTGACGTCAATGGAACGTATGGCCGGAGAATCCGCAAACGCAGCGACGGCGCTGGCCATCGCTGCGAGACAAGCAAGCCATCTTTTCATCTAGATGTTGATTTTCGGCATATCTGCCTTCTCGGCGACTTCCTTGAGATATTCCTTGGTCTCAAAGTGGAACATACCGGCCACTACGGAGTCAGGGAACTGGCGCACTATCCTGTTGTACTTGGTCACGCTGTCATTGTAAACCATACGGCTGGTACGCACCTGATTCTCGTAGAGGTTGACGCTGTCCATAGTCTTGATGTAGCTCTCGTTCGCCTTGAGTTCAGGATAGTTTTCGGCGACAACCTGGATTTGCCTGATGGCGCCTGTGAGGGCCTGCTCCTGGGCGTCGGCTTCAGAAGCGCTGCTCTTTCCGTTGATATCCTTTCTCATTGCAATTACGTCGCGGAGTGTCTTGTACTCGTGCTCGTTGTAAGACCTGGTCAGATCCACGAGGGCTGAGATGGCATCCCAGCGGCTCTGCTGCTGCACGCCGATCTGGCTCATTGAGTTGCTGCAAAGCTCATCCTGGCTGACGAGTTTCCTCTGGACCGAGATTACCCAGAGCACGAGGAGGGCCAAAAGGCCGAGAATAACTAAAAGTGTCATCTTAAACAAATTTTATCCTGACAAATATAACAAATGTAACGGATATAAAAAAGAGGATGACCCTCAAGCCTTCAGGCCATAGGGTCATCCTTATTCAAGCTATGAGAGTCTCTATCAGAGCTTCGGACCTGCCTCTACGAGAGCCTTGCCGGCCTCGTTGCTGGTGTACTTGGCGAAGTTCTTCTGGAAACGTGAAGCGAGATCCTTTGCCTTCTCCTCCCACTGTGCAGGATCAGCGTAAGTGTCGCGTGGGTCGAGGATGGCAGGGTTTACGTTCGGAAGTGAGGTAGGCACCTCGAAGTTGAACATAGGAATCTTCTTGGTCTCAGCCTTGAGGATAGAACCGTCGAGAATGGCGTCGATGATACCGCGGGTATCAGGAATTGAGATACGCTTGCCGGTTCCGTTCCATCCGGTGTTCACCAGATAAGCCTTTGCACCGCTCTTCTGCATCTTCTTCACGAGCTCCTCGGCATACTTTGTCGGGTGAAGCTCAAGGAAGGCCTGGCCAAAGCAGGCTGAGAAGGTAGGAGTAGGCTCGGTGATGCCACGCTCGGTACCTGCAAGCTTTGCGGTGAAGCCTGAGAGGAAGTAGTACTGTGTCTGCTCAGGGGTGAGGATAGATACCGGAGGAAGAACACCGAATGCGTCAGCAGAAAGGAAGATCACGTTCTTTGCAGCAGGAGCTGAAGAGCCCGGCTGGATGTTCTTGATGTGATCGATAGGGTAAGAGACGCGGGTGTTCTCGGTAACTGACTTGTCATCGAAGTCGATCTTGCCGTCAGCGGCAACGGTAACGTTCTCGAGGAGAGCGTTGCGCTTGATGGCACCGTAGATATCCGGCTCGTGCTCCTTGTCAAGGCCGATAACCTTTGCGTAGCAGCCGCCCTCGAAGTTGAATACGCCGTTGTCGTCCCAGCCGTGCTCGTCGTCACCGATGAGGCGGCGCTTAGGGTCGGTAGAAAGGGTGGTCTTGCCGGTTCCTGAGAGGCCGAAGAAGATGGCGGTGTTCTCGCCGTTCATGTCGCAGTTTGCAGAGCAGTGCATTGAAGCGATGCCCTGGAGAGGGAGGTAGTAGTTCATCATTGAGAACATACCCTTCTTCATCTCACCGCCGTACCAGGTGTTGATGATAACCTGCTCGCGGCTGCTAACGTTGAATGCAACGCAGGTCTCAGAGTTGAGGCCGAGCTCCTTGTAGTTCTCAACCTTAGCCTTGGAAGCGTTGTAGATAACGAAGTTAGGCTCGAAGTTCTCAAGCTCCTCGGCGGTAGGGAGGATGAACATATTCTCTACGAAGTGAGCCTGCCAGGCAACTTCCACGATGAAGCGGACTGCCATACGGGTGTCCTTGTTTGCGCCGCAGAATGCATCAACAACATAGAGGTTCTTGTTAGAAAGCTCCTTCTTTGCGATATCCTTAACCTTGGCCCAAACATCCTCGCTCATAGGGTGGTTGTCGTTCTTGTAGCCCTCTGAGGTCCACCATACGGTGTCCTTTGAGTTGGCGTCCATAACGATGTACTTGTCCTTAGGAGAACGTCCGGTGTAGATACCGGTCATTACGTTAACTGCACCGAGCTCAGTCTCCTGACCCTTCTCGTAGCCCTCGAGGGCAGGGTTGATCTCAGCCTTGTAAAGTTCTTCGTAGGAAGGATTGTGTGCGATCACGGTTGAACCGATGATGCCATACTTGGTTAAATCGATGTTTGCCATAATAGTATTTGTGATAATTTGTCAATCAATTCTTGCGAAATTCATTCATTCAAAAATCGTGCAAATATACTAAATGTCTGTCACTTTTCCAATGTGATTCCCATCAATCCTATCACTACATCGTTCGATAAGGTAGAGACGGTAATCGACTTGAGTTTGCGGAACCTCTTCAGAGGGAACTTAAGTATCTGTGCAGCACCGTTTTCGATGACTCTGTCAGTGGTCTTTACGGCGTCGAAGAGCTGCATGTCATTTTCAGCGGCGGCCCTGAATCTGATGTTCAGTTCACGGCTTGTCAGACCCGAATCCAGCAGCACTCTGTAAGGCTTTTTCGGCGCGCTCCAGAAGGCGTAGTCGTCGGTGTAGTAGTCCTGCTCTATCGGACACCAGTTGATCGGGTTTTCGAGTGACATAATGTCGCAGCTGCCGTCAGCGTATGTCACCGTGACAGTGCCGTTTTCGATGCGGCTCTGCATACTGTTCGTGCTTCCCGCCATCAGCAGGTAGGCGTAGCGTGCCCGGCCTTCGAGAGGAATGGTCACGGATTCCGGGTAGTTGTCCCAGAGTGATGTGTAAACTATGTTGTGGCCTTCAGCAGGGGAGAGGAAGCGCAGTCCGAGGCCGGTGTCGAAGACGCCGTCGCGTATGCTTGCCCTGAAGCCGTCGTCCTCGATGGTGTGCATCTCGTCAGGGATGCACCATTCGCCGACGCCCTGCTTCGGGAGTGAGAGGGTGGTGTAAGGCGAGCGCGGGCTGAGATACTCGTTCCTGAAGATGTCGTCCACGTTAGAGTTGAAGTGGCTGCTGATGTCAACCATCACCGACTTGCGGCCTACGCGCGCCGAGATGTCTCCAAGGCCCATCTTCTTCATATAGCTCTTTGAGGACACTTTCTTGCGTGAGGCTGTTATGTCCTTGTGCTTGAGGGCTTTCGGTAGCTTTCTGCGGTCCACCCTGATGACCTGGCTGCGCTCGCGTGTGCCTTCGGTCTGGAGGTAAGCTCCGCCTCCGGCGTTGGTGCGCACGATTATCCGCAAATCCTGCGGGAAGTTCTGCTCGATTTCATAGACGTCGAAATGTCCCTCGCGGTGGAAGCGGTATGAGAGGTACGGGGTTTTGACGGAAGCCTCGTCCCAATCGTCAGGGAAGGCTGGCTTGATGACGCACTTGCCGTTCATTGCGTCGGGGATGATGCCGAACAGGCCGTTGATGATGGCCCTGGAAGTCGTGCCCACATTGTCGGCGAAGTCGCGGTAGGCCTCGTTCTTAGCCTTGTCATAGTAGCTTATCTGGCCGAAGTTGCCCGGACACTGTCCAAGATACATAGCGTCCAGAAGGTCGCTCTTCAGAAGCTGGAAGCCGGAGTCGTTTCGGCCGGCCTGGAGGTAGGCAAGAGCCATATTGGCGACTTCCTCGTGGGCGACGTTGTTGGTGCTCCACACGTATGGAAGCCAGTCGGTGGTCGAGATGGTGAAGTATTCGTCGCGTATCTTTGGAAGGCTCAGTCCGAGCTCCTCGGCGGCTTTCTTGTCATATTCGAAGCGCACCGGGATGCGCGGGATGCACTCGTCAACATAGCGGGTGGCGCGGAAGGCTTGCTCCGGGGTGCAGGCCTCGCAGTCGATAGGGGTGTAGATGCTCCAGATGGCGGCGCTCTTGTGAAGGCGCTTGTAGCCCATAAAATCCTGGTACTCAGCCCAGTGGCCGCGGTCTTCCATCCACAGGCGGCTGTTCATCGCCTCAAGGATGGCCTCAGCCTCCCTGCGGTATGGCTCCGGGTCCTCGCCTATGA
Source organism: Bacteroidales bacterium (assembly GCA_016295245.1). GTDB lineage: Bacteria > Bacteroidota > Bacteroidia > Bacteroidales > UBA932 > Cryptobacteroides. The sequence goes on from JAEDLO010000049.1 coordinate 8,761, forward strand.
GCTCGGCAATGCGGGCGGTGAGCAGGTTAGCGCGGTAGTTGTAGGCGGACGAGTGGGTTACGGCGCCGCTGTTGTAGTAGAGCGCGTCGCTTGCCCAGATGCAGCAGTAGGCGTCGTAGAGGTGGTCGCCGTCGGGGTCGAAGTTGCGCTTCTCCCACTCGTGGTGAAGCACGATGGTTGGCCACATCTCCCTCATGAAGCTGGTGTCCGCATCATAGCAGAAGTGGGTCATCAGCTCATCGATGAAGTTGAGGTTCATATCGTAGTGGCTCATCTGGTCGGTGCGTTCCGGCAGGCGGCAGATGTAGCCGTTGGAGTACATAGGAGTGCCCCAGACGTGGGCGGAGCGGCAGAGGTTCTTTTCCGGATCCTGCTGCGGGTGGTCGTAAATCGGCGGCACGTCCCTGACCATACTCTTGGAGTAGGCGCGGAAGTGAGATTTCGCCCTTTCGTTCCAGCCGACGACGTCGTTGATGTAGCCTCCGCGCCAGCCGGCATAGGTGGTCCTCCAGCCGTTGGCTCCGTGGAGCACGGTCTTGCCGTCATAGATGCCGTCCGCAGCGGCCATCAGGTTGGCTCCCAGGGTGTTGAAGAACGGGTCGGGAGTGTCGATGACCACCTGGTCCATAATCCGGCTGCAGAGTTCCTGCTCCCGGGCGAAGATTTCGTCTCCCTGCTCGCGCTGCGGTACGAAAAGCTCCCCGCGGTGGTCGTAGATGCAGTAGCTCACGCTTCCCGCCTCCCAGCTGATGTCCTGAAGGCCCTCGCCGCTGTCCGACGGGTCGAAAGCCTCGCGCGGGTCGATGCCCAGGTCGCCATCACGGGTGAAACTGGTGCCGGCGATGTGCACCTTCAGGGCGCGCAGGCTGACAGGGGAGTCGAAACCGCTGAGCTCGAAGCGCCAGATTGCCCTCTCGCTGCTGAAGGAAGCCATCGCTGTCAACTTGACTGTGCCGCCGCCCCAGGACTCGTCCTTGAGGGTGTAAATGCGGTAGCCGCCGCGGTATCTTGCCTCGCACCAGTCGGTGCTGTCGAGTTGGGTCTGAGTGCCTCCTACGCTGAGGAAGAAGCGGAAATTGTAGCTGTCAAGCTTGTCGTAGGTCGCGAATACGGGACGGTCGGAAGTCTCCAGGCGGAACCTCGTGTGGGTGCCGTAAAGTCCTCGAGTATAGCGGTTTTCCCCGTTGAGGCAGACGATGTCCCGGCCGTCCGGGAAATAACTCATCGTGCGAATCGGGATCTGTGTTTTCGCCAGGCAGAGCGCCGGGCACATCACTAAGGCTAAAAGGGCTGTTTTCAGTGGTCTCATAATGTTATTTAAGTATCTCGGGCAAAGTTAATCAATAAATCGCTATTTTTGTAGATATGACCAAGGAGGAGGTTCTCAAGACATACTGGGGCTATGACAGCTTCCGTCCGATGCAGGACGAAATTATCACGGCTGCGCTTGAAGGTCGCGACGTGCTCGCAATCCTGCCGACCGGCGGCGGCAAGTCTTTGTGCTTCCAGCTCCCTGCCCTGATGAAGGAGGGCACGGCGCTGGTTGTCACGCCTCTGGTCGCCCTGATGAAGGATCAGGTGCGCAATCTCGAGGACAGGGGCATAAGGGCGCTGGCAATCCACGCCGGAATGAACCGCCACGAACTCGAGCTCGCCCTGAACAATGCGGCCTACGGCGACTTCAAGTTCCTCTATGTCTCGCCCGAACGCCTTGGCACGGAGCTCTTCCGCTCCTGGCTGGACCTGCTTAATATCAGCTATCTGGTTGTGGATGAGGCGCATTGCATCTCCCAATGGGGCTATGATTTCCGGCCTGACTACCTCCAGATAGGACGCCTGCGCGAAAGGGTGGACGCACCGGTAATCGCCCTGACGGCGACCGCTACTCCCCAGGTGGCGGAGGACATAATGGAGCGCCTGGATTTCAGGGAGAAACTGCTGCTGAAGAGCAGTTTCGAGCGCCCCAACCTCAGTTACATAGTGCGTCACTGCGAAGACAAGACCGGCCAGTTGCTGGACATCTGCCGCGCAGTGGGAGGAACGGGAGTGGTGTACCTGCGCCACAGGGCAGGCTGCGAGCAGACTGCCGCCCTGCTTTCGGCAAACGGCGTCAATGCCTCCTTCTACCACGCCGGCCTGAGCCCCGAGTTGCGCAGCAGTCGTCAGGACGCCTGGATCAGCGGCGAGATACGTGTGATGGTCTGCACCAACGCCTTCGGTATGGGCATCGACAAGCCGGATGTGCGCTTCGTGGTCCATCTTGAGCCGCCCGACAGCCCGGAGGCCTACTTCCAGGAAGCCGGACGCGCGGGACGTGACGGCCTGCGCTCCTATGCCGTGCTGCTCTGGAACGCGAGCGACGTGCGCAAACTGCGCCAGCTGCTGGATGTCTCCTTCCCTTCGCTTGAATACATAGCCGACATCTACCAGAAGATACACATCGCCAACTCCATCCCCTACGAGAACGGTGAGGGCTACCGCTTGAAATTCGACATCGGGGAGTTCTGCAAGCGCTTCCGCCTCCAGAGGGCGGGGGTGCATTATTCAATAAAGTACCTCGAGCGCTCCGAGCATATCAGCTACAACGAGGACGTGGATGTCCCGACAAGGGTTCGGATACTGCCTTCCAGGGATGATCTCTACAATATCTCCCTGCCTGACCCCCAGATGGTTACGCTCCTTGAGATGATAATGAGGACCAGCCCGGGAGTCTTCAGCCAGCTGGTCTGCATCAATGAGGAAAAACTCTCTGCCGCTTGCGGCCTCAGTGTGCCTGCACTCAGAATGCTGCTTTACCGGATGAGCCTCGAACACGTGATAAAATATGTGCCGTGCGAACGCAGTACCCTGATTACGCTTCACCACAACAGGCTCGTTCCGGGCAATGTCAACCTCCAGCCGGAGCGCTACCGTTTCCTTAAGGAGAACGCGCTCAGGCGTGTGGACACGATGGTCGAATACATCAGCGAAAACGGACGCTGTCGCTCAGCCTTCCTGCTGGATTATTTCGGCCAGGCGGATGCCCCCGACTGCGGCAGCTGCGATATCTGCCGCGACAGGCGCAAGAGCGACGCCGGGATGCAGGCCCGGACCCGCAGCCGCATCGCCGCCTTTTTTGAGAGCAACCCTCAGGCAGGGCTTGCCGGCTTCCGCGCCTACTGCGCCGATCCCGCCAACTCAATGCCTTCCGACGCCGTCAGGCTGCTGAGGGAAATGGTGGATTCCGGGCAGCTCAGGATAGACCTATAGAAATCTTGAGTATCTTTGCGTTATGAAAATCGCTTTCCTGACTCTCGGCTGCAAACTGAACTACGCCGAGACCTCTACATACGAGCGCGGCTTTCTCGCCGCAGGCCTCCAGCCCGTGCCCTGGAGCGAAAAGGCCGATGTTT
>JAEDLO010000050.1 GCA_016295245.1 Bacteroidales bacterium
CTTGCCTGTCCTGTCAATGGCGCAGGCACCTACATAGCCGAAGCTCCACTCCACCTCGTGGCCGAACTTGCGGCATACAGCATCAACGACCTTGACGGCCTGTTCTACTACTTCCGGTCCGATTCCGTCACCGGGAAGTTTAGCGATTTTGAGTTTCATATGACAAATTCTCTATAATATTCAACATTTTGATTGTGGCCTTGATGGCGGCCTCCGTCTGGTCTGCATCCAGACCTCTGGTCTTGAGCTCCGTTCCCTCCCAGTCCCAGGTGATGGCGGTCTGGACGAGGGCGTCGGTCTTGCCTCCCGGAGGGATGCCCACTGCGTAGTCGGTCAGGCGCGGATGCTTCTTGCCAAGACGGTCATAAACCTTCCAGAGAGCCTTCATAAAGGCGTCATACTGACCGGCTCCGGACGAAGTCTCCTCGTATTCGGTGCCGTCGATACTGATGCGGACGGTAGCGCAAGGCCTCATTCCCTTGGCGAGCTGGAGGGCATAATTTACTATCCTGATGCGGTCCTCACCCTTGGCGAATTCGCCCTTGAGCACATCGGAGATGATGTACGGAAGGTCTTCGGTGGTAACGGTCTCCTTGCGGTCGCCGAGTTCTACAACCCTCTGAGTGACAAGCTTGATCTGGTCCGGCGTAAGCTGTATGCCCAGGTCTTCGAGGTTGCGCGCCACATTTGCCTTGCCGCTGGTCTTGCCGAGGGCATATTTTCGCACCCTTCCGAAACGCTCCGGAAGCAGCGGATTGACATAGAGCCCGCCCTTGCAGTCACCGTCTGCGTGGATGCCGGCACTTTGGGTGAACACGGCTTCGCCGACAATCGGCTTGTTCTCCGGAATGCGTATGCCGGAGATGCTCGACACATAAGAGCAGATATGGGACAATGATTTCTCATCCAGGGTGTTAGGAACGTGGAGGTGATCATTGAGCACTCCCACTACCGAAGCGACAGGTGTGTTTCCCGTACGCTCTCCCAGACCGTTTACCGTGGTGTGTATACCCTTGACGCCGGCTTTGACCGCCGCCATAGTATTCGACACGGCGAGGTCGTAATCGTTGTGGCCGTGGAAATCGAAGTGGATGTCAGGATAGCGCTCTACCATCATCCTGCAGAAACTGTAGGTCTCGTCAGGATTGAGGATTCCAAGGGTGTCAGGGAGCATAACGCGCCTGATAGGGCTATCCTTGAGGGCATCCACCATACCGAAGACATAGTCCGGCGAGTTCTTCATTCCGTTTGACCAGTCTTCGAGATAGATATTGACCTCCATTCCCTTGGCTACAGCCTTGTCAACCAGCTTTCGGATGTCATCCCAATGCTGCTGGGGAGTCTTTCCGAGCTGCTGTGTGACGTGCTTGAGGGAACCCTTGGTAAGCAGGTTGAGTATGCGTCCGCCCGCGCTGTAAATCCAGTCTATGCTGACCTGGTCGTCAACGAAGCCGAGGGCCTCGATCTGACCTATGCGTCCGTTTGCCCTGGCCCAGTCACAAATCTTCGAAAAGGCCTGGAACTCCCCCTTTGAGACCCTGGCGGAAACAACCTCCAGACGGTTCACCTTCAAGTTTTCAAGGAGAAGCTTCGCTATTGCGAGCTTCTCCTCGTCGTTGAAGGACACTCCGGCGGTCTGTTCTCCGTCACGCAGGGTTGTGTCGAGGACTTCGAGTATGTTATCTGCCTGCTTCAAATGCTTCAATCTTTGCTTTCTGCTCGAGAAGATAATCTATATCGTCAAGAGCGTTCATAAGACAATATTTCTTGTAACCGTTGATTTCAAAGCTTTCGCAGCGTCCTGTACTCAAGTTGGTCACCTTCTGATTCGGAACATCAACCCTTACCTTGGCCTGAGGGTCCTTCGAGATGGTCTCGAAGAGCTCGGCAAGAAAAGCCTCGCTGACAACTACAGGGAGGACGAAATTGTTGAGTTCGTTGTTCTTGTGGATGTCGGCGAAGAAGCTTGAAATCACAACCCTGAATCCGTAACCTGCTATGGCCCAGGCGGCATGCTCGCGGCTGGAGCCGGAACCGAAGTTCTTACCTGCGACGAGTATCTGGTGGACACCCTCTGAAGGTGCGGCGCTGAAATCGGGAGTGTTGAGCACGAAATCCTTGCGCGGCTGTCCCTGAGGGTCGAATCTCCAATCACGGAAGAGATTGTCTCCGAAGAACTTCTCGTCGCGGGTGGTAGCCTTGAGGAAACGAGCAGGAATAATCTGGTCGGTATCTACGTTTTCGAGCGGGAGAGGCACGCAGCTGCTCTCTATCACATCAAATTTCTGTTTCATAACAATTCTCTTGGATCGGTTACGACTCCGGTGACAGCTGCCGCAGCGGCAGTCAGCGGGCTGGCGAGGAGGGTGCGGGAACCAGGTCCCTGGCGGCCCTCGAAATTACGGTTGGAGGTAGATACGGCGTACTTTCCTGCCGGAATCTTGTCGTCGTTCATCGCAAGGCAGGCGGAGCAGCCCGGCTGGCGCACTTCGAAACCGGCCTCGGCGAGTATCTTGTCGATGCCCTCGTCCTCGATCTGCTTCTTGACCATCCAGGAGCCCGGCACAAGCCAGGCGGTAACACTCTCGGCCTTCTTGCGTCCCTTGACGATGGATGCGAAGGCGCGGAAGTCCTCAATGCGTCCGTTGGTGCAGGCGCCGAGGAAGACATAGTCAATCTTGTGGCCGAGCAGTTTGTGACCGGCCTCGAAGCCCATATAGTCAAGGGCCTTGCGGCCTGCATCGGCAGGGATGCTGCCATCCACCGGCATACCCATACCCGGGTTGGTGCCGTAGGTGATCATAGGGCGGATGTCGGCGGCGTCGAACACGAGCTCCTTGTCGAATACTGCATCATCTCCGCTCTTGAGCGTGCGCCAGTATGCGACAGCCTTGTCCCATTCCTCGCCCTTAGGGGCATATTCGCGACCCTTGATGTACTCGAAGGTGGTCTCGTCAGGGGCGATGAAGCCTCCGCGGGCACCCATCTCGATGGAGAGGTTGCAGAGCGTAAGCCTGCCTTCCATTGAGAGGCTGCGCACTGCCGAGCCACGGTACTCCACGAAGTAGCCGGTGGCACCGCTGGTGGTAAGCTTCATCATCAGGTAAAGAGCTATATCCTTGGCAGTCACGCCCTTGGCAAGCTCGCCCTCGACGCGGATGCTCATAGATTTCGGCTTCTGCTGAAGGATGCACTGCGAAGCGAGCACCATCTCGACCTCAGAGGTACCGATACCGAAGGCTACTGCGCCCATCGCTCCGTGGGTGGAGGTGTGGGAGTCGCCGCAGACTATGGTCATACCCGGCAGCGAGAGACCTTTTTCAGGGCCGACGACGTGGATGATGCCGTTGTTGCTGTCCATCATCCCGTAATGGGTCAGGCCGAACTCGGCGGCATTGCGGGCAAGGGCGTCAACCTGGGCCTTTGATACAGGGTCCTGGATTTCCTTGTCCTGGTCGTGGGTCGGAGTGTTGTGGTCCGGCATACAGAAGATCTTCTCCGGACGCAGACACTTCACTCCCCTGGCCCTCAAGCCGTCAAAAGCCTGGGGACTGGTCACTTCGTGACAGTAAAGCCTGTCTATGTAAAGCTGGGTCGGGCCGTCCTCGATGAGGGAAACGACGTGTGAGTCCCAGATTTTGTCGAAAAGAGTATTCATTATTTCACAAACTTGTTGATACAGTCAATGAAGGCCTCAACCGAAGCTGTGATGATGTCGGTGTTGGCTCCGAAACCGTAATATACGTGTGAGTCGTGTTCAACCTGCATATGGACCTTACCCATATCGTCTGAGCCTCGAGTGATGTTCTGGATGGTGAACTCCTTGATGGTCATATTGCGGTTGATTATTTTCTTGACGCACTTGATGGCGGCGTCCACCGGACCGTTGCCGGCTGCGGCAGCCTCGAACTTCTCGCCTGCGATGTCCAGGCAAAGACTTGCCACGGGTTTTACCCCCATACCGGTCGTAACCTGAAGGTAGTCGAGCTTGATGCGGTGATTGCCGGTGCGCTCTGCGCCTGCCAGTACGAGCAGGTCATCATCATTGACGTCCTTTTTCTTGTCGGCGAGGGCAAGGAAATCGGCATAAATCCTGTCAAGCTTCTCTTTCTCAACCTTGACACCGAGACATTCGAGCCTGTACTTGACTGCGGCGTGGCCACTGCGAGCGGTCAGCACAATCGAGTTGTCGTCGATTCCGACGTCGTGAGGGTCGATGATCTCGTAGGTCTGAACGTTCTTCAGGACTCCGTCCTGATGGATGCCAGACGAGTGCGCGAAGGCATTCTTGCCGACAATGGCCTTGTTAGGCTGGACCGGCATATTCATCAGGCTGCTGACCATACGGCTCAGCGGGGTGATTCTCTGGGTATTGATATTGGACTCGAGGGCGATTTCGTGATGACTCTTGAGTATCATCGCAATCTCCTCGAGAGCGGTATTTCCCGCCCTCTCGCCTATACCGTTGATGGTCACCTCACACTGACGGGCTCCGTTCAGAAGGCCGGACATAGTGTTGGCGGTAGCCATGCCCAGGTCATTGTGGCAGTGGGTGGACAGAATTGCCTTGTCGATGTTGGAGACATTCTCCATCAGGTACTTGATCTTCGCGCCGTATTCCTGCGGAAGACAATAACCCGTTGTGTCAGGGATGTTGACTACGGTTGCGCCGGCCGCAATCACGGCTTCCACTACCCTTGCAAGGTATTCGTTGTCGGTTCGTCCGGCGTCTTCAGCATAGAACTCTACGTCTTCGACATACTTCTTTGCGTATTTGACAGCCCTAACGGCACGCTCAATGATTTCTTCGCGTGTGGAGTTGAACTTGTAGCGGATATGGGAGTCGGAGGTCCCGATACCCGTGTGGATACGCTTGCGCTTTGCGTATCTGAGCGCCTCGGCAGCGGTGTCGATATCCTTCTCGACAGCGCGTGTCAGCGCACATACCACCGGCCAGGTTACGGATTTGGAAATCTCGATTACAGAGTTGAAGTCACCGGGGCTGGATATAGGAAATCCAGCCTCGATGACATCTACTCCGAGCGACTCGAGAGCCTTGGCTACCTGGATTTTCTCAACAGTATTGAGCTGGCATCCGGGTACTTGCTCACCGTCACGCAGGGTGGTATCGAAAAAATAGATTCTGTTCTTGCTGTCCATTCAGTGGATATTACTTGTTGTTCTCAGGACGGAGCTGGCGTACGGTGACGGCAGTGCGCCACATCTCGCTCTCGCGAAGAGCCTTGAGCTCCTTCTCGAGTCCCTCGCGGTAGTCAGGCTTGCTGTTTGCGTCGATAGAAATCTGAGCCTCGTTGCCGGTCTTTACTGAGTTGTAAAGCTTCTCTACTACAGGTTTGATGGCATCGTGGAAAGGTCCCATCCAGTCGAGGGCGCCACGCTGTGCGGTGGTAGAGCAGTTTGCATACATCCAGTCCATACCCTTGGCTGCGAAGAGCGGCATAAGTGACTGGGTGAGTTCCTCGACCGTCTCGTTGAAAGCTTCGGAAGGAGAGTGTCCGTTCTCGCGGAGCACCTCGTACTGAGCGCTGAGAAGACCCTGGATTGCACCCATAAGAGAACCGCGCTCGCCGGTAAGATCAGAAGTGGCCTCGCGCTGGAAGGTGGTCTCGAAGAGGTAGCCCGAACCGATACCGATACCGAGGGCGATGGTGTTCTGGAGGGCGTTGCCGCTTACATCCTGGTAAACTGCGTATGAAGAGTTGATACCGCGGCCCTCGAGGTAGAGTGAGCGGACGGTAGCGCCTGAACCCTTAGGAGCAACCATAATCACATCGATGTCCTTTGGAGGAACGCAGCCTGTGCGATCGCTCCAGGTGATGGCGAAGCCGTGTGAGAAATAAAGAGTCTTGCCGGGAGTGAGGTAAGGCTTGATGGTAGGCCATACTGACATTACAGCCGCATCTGAAAGAAGGCACATAATGATGTCGCCCTTCTGGCAGGCCTCTTCGATGCCGAAGAGGGTCTCGCCCGGTACCCAACCGTCTGCGATGGCCTTCTCGTAGGTCTTGCCCTGACGCTGGCCGACAATCACGTCGAATCCGTTGTCCCTGAGGTTCAGACCCTGGCCAGGACCCTGTACGCCATAACCGATGACGGCAATCTTCTTGCCGCTGAGGATTTCACGTGCTTTCTCAAGAGGAAATTCATTGCGGGTTACTACAGTTTCTTCAACTCCGCCGAAATTCATTTTTGCCATAATACCTTAAATTAAAATTATTAATTATTTTCTATCTGTTTTCTTACGATTTCGCGCCCTGCGAGGAACTCATCCACGAACTCGTGCTCGTCGAGGGTGACGGCAACGCGTCCAGAACGCACGAACTGGAGAACCTTGCCCATCTTCGACAAGTCTTCATAGAGCTGAAGGGTCTCGTCGCAGTGTCCGGTCTTCTGGATGACGGTGAACTTCTTGTTCATCTCGAGGATGCGGGCGTGGTGGCGGTTGATAAGGCTCTCGAGCTTATTGCTCTCAAGAAGCATATCGGTCTCCACCTTATAGAGGGCCACCTCGCGGTGGATAATCTGGTCGTTGGTGTAGTAGAAAGCCTTGATTACATCCACACGCTTTTCAATCTGCTTGACCACTGCCTGAATCTTAGGCAGAGTGGTGTGGGTGGTAATGGTGAACTTGTGGACGCCTTCAATTGAAGATGCACTCACGGTAAGGCTCCAGATTGAGATGCTTCGCCTTGTGAAGATGCTCGAGATGGCACTCAGAAGGCCGACCTGATTCTCAGAATATACCGTTACAGTATAAAGTGTGATTTCGTTTTCCATTTCTTCAGCCTCCTATTTATTAAACCATTCGTCTTTTGTGAGCATAATCTCGTTCACGCTCTTTCCCGGAGGAACCATAGGGAAGACCATTCCGTCCTCCTCTACCCTGACTTCGAGCAGATAAGGCTCGTTGTTGTCGGAGAGCATCTCGGTGACTGCATCAAGCAGTTCAGCCCTATCCTCGACCACACGGCTGCGTATGCCGTAGGCTGAGGCAATCTTCATATAATCAGGGTTGACCATACGTGTGTAGGAGTAGCGTTCAGCCCAGAAGAGTTCCTGCCACATACGCACGTTGCCGAGCCAGTTGTTGTTGAGAAGGATTATCTTCACGCCGGTGCCCTCCTGCATTATGGTGCCGAGTTCCTCGATGGTCATCTGAAGGCCACCGTCGCCAAGGAAAAGGCACACCGGGCGCTCAGGGACAGCCATCTTTGCGCCGATTGCGGCAGGAAGGCCGAAACCCATAGTGCCGAGTCCGCCGGAAGTAATCATCGAGCGGCCGAGCTTGAAGCGGGAATAGCGGGCGCCGTGCATCTGGTTCTGGCCAACGTCGGTGACGACAATGGCCTTTTCGCCGGATACGCTTGCCACTGCATCAACAACCTCACCCATATTGATGTGGCCCTTTCCCGGATGAATCTCCGGATTGATGACCTTTTCGGTTTCGACTGCGAGGCATTCCTGCTTGAAATTGCCCCAATCCCTGGTCTTGCTCTGAATCTTCTCAGTCAGCCTGCCGAGCACGTCGGCGGCATCGGCAAGGATTCCGAGGTCAACAGGCACGTTCTTGCCAATTTCTGCGGCATCGATGTCTATATGGATGATCTTCGCCTGACGGGCGTAGGTCGATGTCTTTCCGGTCACGCGGTCGTCAAAGCGCATTCCGACTGCAATCAGCAGGTCGCAGTCCTGGGTCATCGCATTTGCGGCGATGTTGCCGTGCATACCCACCATTCCGACGTAGTGCGGGTCGGAGGTTGGAAGGGCGCTGAGGCCAAGAAGGGTCGAGCCGGCAGGGATGTCTCCCTTGCGCAGGAAGGCAGCGAGCTGCTCTTCAGCGCCGGACAGGGTCACGCCCTGGCCGAAAACCACGAAAGGCTTGCGCGCTGCGTCAATCATACTTACCGCCTTGTTGATGTCGGCTTCGAGCGGCATCGGGTCAGGGATGTAGCTGCGGATGAAGTTGCACTTCTTGTATTCGAACTCGCAGAAGCCAACCTGGGCGTCGCGGGTGAAGTCGAGCACTACAGGGCCGGGGCGGCCGCTATTTGCAATGAAGAAGGCCCTGGCCACCGCCCAGGCGATGTCTTCAGGGCGACGGATCTGGTAGCTCCACTTGGTGATAGGGATGGTCATACCGAGCACGTCCGTTTCCTGGAAGGCGTCGGTGCCCAGAAGGGCCGTGCCGACCTGACCGGCGATGACTACCACTGGTGTTGAATCAATCATCGCGTCAGCTACACCGGTGATGACGTTGGTCGCACCGGGGCCCGAGGTGACGAGCACCACTCCCGGTACACCCTTGGCGCGGGCATAACCCTGGGCCGAGTGGATTGCGCCCTGCTCGTGGCGTACGAGAACGTGGCGGAGTTTGTCCTTATAGTCATATAGCTGGTCGTAAACAGCAACGTTCTGACCTCCGGGGTAGCCGAAAATGGTATCTACACCTTCTTCTATCAGGGATTTGAGGAGGATTTCCGCTCCTTTGAACTGTTCTGCCATATAGTATTAATCTTCAATTATTCTTATTGCTCCCTTGTCGGCGCTGCTCACCATAGAGGCGTAAGCCTTGAGGCTCTTGGAAACCTCGCGCTGACGCAGCGGCGGGGTGAAGGCCTTGCGGCCGCGGGCGAGTTCCTCGCGGCGGCGCTCCTCGAGCTGCTCATCGCTCAGGTGTACATTGATGCTGCGCGAAGGGATGTCGATTTCGATGATGTCCCCGTCACGGACAAGGGCGATATTGCCGCCTGAAGCCGCTTCCGGAGAGATGTGGCCTATGCTCAGGCCTGAGGTGCCGCCGCTGAATCGTCCGTCGGTCAGCAGGGCGCACTCCTTGCCCAGATGCATAGATTTGATGTACGAGGTCGGGTAGAGCATCTCCTGCATTCCCGGACCGCCCTTAGGGCCTTCGTAGGTGATGACGACAACGTCGCCACTGCCCACCTTGCCGCCGAGGATACCCTCGCAGGCGGCTTCCTGTGAGTCGAATACCCTTGCAGGACCGCAGAAGTGGAAGATGGACTCGTCCACGCCGGCAGTCTTGATGATGCAGCCGTCAAGGGCGATGTTGCCGAAAAGGACTCCGAGACCGCCGTCCTTGGTGTAGGCGTGCGCGATGTCGCGGATGCAGCCCTTCTCGCGGTCGGTGTCGAACTTGTCGTAGTAGGTCTCCTGCGAGCCGAGCTCGATGTTGTAGCGTCCGCAAGGCGCTGCGGAGTAAATCTTTTCAGCCTCTGCGATGTGTGAAGGGCTGAGGATGGCGTAGCGCTCGATTTCCTCGGCGAGGGTCATTCCGTCAACCCTCTTAAGGGAGGTATTGACCAGCCCGGCCTTGGCGAGTTCTGCCATTATGGAAACGATGCCGCCCGCGCGGTTCACGTCCTGGATGTGGAAGAGCGGGGTGTTCGGGGCAACCTTGCAGATGCAAGGCACTTTGCGCGAGAGAGCGTCGATGTCGGACATCTTGAAGTCCGCACCCGCCTCGGCTGCAACCGCAAGAAGGTGAAGAACGGTATTGGTGGAGCCGCCCATCGCGATATCGAGGGTCATCGCATTGAGGAAGGCCTCGCGGCTTGCGATGCTGCGCGGAAGAACGGACTCGTCGTCATTTTCGTAATACTTGAAGGCGTTTTCCACGATCAGCCGTGCGGCCTTGCGGAAAAGCTCAGTCCTCTGAACGTGGGTGGCGAGGACGCTGCCGTTGCCCGGAAGGGAGAGGCCTATGGCCTCGGTCAGACAGTTCATCGAGTTGGCGGTGAACATACCCGAGCAGGAGCCGCAGGTAGGGCAGGCATTTGCCTCGATGCTTGCGACATCCTCGTCGGAAACGCTCTTGTCGGCCGATTTGACCATCGCGTCGATAAGGTCAAGCTTCAAAGAGCCGAGCACTCCGGCCTCCATAGGACCGCCGGAAACGAAAACGGTCGGGATATTGAGCCTCATCGCGGCGATGAGCATACCCGGGGTAATCTTGTCGCAGTTGGAGATGCATACCAGGGCGTCAGCCTTGTGGGCATTGCACATAAACTCCACGCTGTCCGCAATGATGTCGCGGGACGGCAGGGAGTAAAGCATACCGTCGTGTCCCATCGCGATACCGTCATCAACGGCGATGGTGTTGAATTCAGCCGCATAACAGCCGAGTTTTTCTATCTCCTGCTTGACAATCTGGCCGGCTTCGTGAAGGTGGGTGTGTCCCGGAACGAACTGAGTGAAAGAGTTCGCAATCGCGATAATCGGCTTCCCCTGCTGCTCGGGTTTCATTCCGTTAGCTTTCCAAAGAGCCCTGGCTCCAGCCATCCTGCGGCCGTCGAAGGTAACACTACTGCGTAATTTCATAACCAACTAATAGAATTAATAGGGTTACGAAATTAATAAAATTTTTTGCAAAACCCAAAAAAAGTTAGTTAATTTGAATTGTTCATCATTTACGGTTAGTTTCAAAATGAAAGTACTCAAGTTCGGAGGGAGCTCCGTAGGCTCCCCGGAAAGCATCCAGAAGGTAAGAAATATCGCTCTTTCACAGTCAGAGCCCTCTATAATAGTAGTATCCGCCCTGGGCGGCGTCACCGATATGCTGTTACAAATTTCAGAAATGGCCCGCGAAGGTGACGATTCATACAAGGAATTGCTGGAAGGATTACGCGAAAGACACTACCAGATGTGTCAAATTGTAATCGAAAATCCCGCCGACAGAGAAAAACTCATCTACGAACTCGATTCCCTTCTCGAAAGACTCGGCAGAATCTGCGAAGGCGTTGCGCTTCTGCGCGTCCTCCCGAAAAAGACCTCAGACGAGATAGTCAGCTTCGGCGAAAGGCTTTCTTCGCGCATCGTGTCGGCCCTGATTCCGGGCAGCAGCCTATATGACTCCCTGGATTTCATCAGGACAACTCCGAAATACGGCAAGGATGTCGTGGATGCAGCCCTTACCGGCGAACTCATCCGAAAGACCTTCGGTGGCTTCGGAGCCGGTTCGGGAGTGGCCGTGGTGCCGGGATTCATCAGCCGCGACTCCAGAAACGGCGAAATCACCAACCTCGGCCGCGGCGGCTCGGACTACACCGCCAGTCTTCTTGCAGCTGAGCTGAATGCCGACGTACTCGAAATCTGGACCGACGTGGACGGCTTTATGACAGCCGACCCGAAAATCATCAAGACATCTTACGTAATCGAAGAGATGGACTACGAAGAGGCGATGGAGCTGTGCAACTTCGGTGCAAAAGTCATCTATCCCCCTACCCTCTACCCAGTGTGTGCAAAGGAAATCCCGATCAGGGTGAAGAACACCTTCAATCCTTCCGCTCCGGGCACCATCATCAAGCATAACTGCGAGAGCAGCGACCGCTCATCGATCAAGGGTATCTCATCCATCGACGACATCAGCCTGCTCACCCTCTCCGGCACATCTATGGTCGGAATCGTCGGCGTGGACGGACGCATCTTCTCCGCCCTGGCCGAGACCGGCATCAGCGTATTCCTCATCAGCCAGTCGGCCTCCGAGACCGGCATCTCCATCGGCGTGGGCCGCAAGGATGCCGACAGGGCGCGCGAAACCCTCAGCGAAGCCTTCAAGCACGAAATCAGCACGGGAGAAATCTACCCTATCCAGCAGCAGGACGGCCTTGCCGCCGTGGCAGTCGTGGGTACCAACATGAAGCACCACGCCGGCATTATGGGCAAACTCTTCACCACCCTCGGCCGCAACGGCATCAGCATCATCGTCTGCGCCCAGGGAGCATCTGAGTCCAACATCTCCTTCATCATCGAGCGCAACCACCTGAGGAAGTCGCTCAACGTAATCCACGACAGCTTCTTCCTCTCCGAATACCAGGAGCTCAACCTCTTCATCTGCGGCATCGGCACCGTCGGAGGCCAGCTCATCGAGCAGATTGCCCATCAGCAGGAGAAGCTCAAGGCCACCCGCAACCTCAAGATCAACGTCGTGGGAATATGCCGCAGCACCAAGGGCATCTTCGACCGCTCCGGCATCGACCTGGGCTGCTATCGCGAGCTGCTCGAGGACGGTGAGCCTCTCACTCCGGCAAAAAT
>JAEDLO010000132.1 GCA_016295245.1 Bacteroidales bacterium
ACTTTAACACCGCGAAGAACCGCCAATGACACAAAAGACCCGGGGCCTTGCCGAACAGCAAAGTCCCGGATTCTTTTTTACCCGGCCGCTCCGCAAAACTCCAGAAGCTACCCTATTGCACCCTCCGGAAAACTCACGAAGCCGCCCGAATGCCCAACAAGCCGCCTAAAACGACTCCAGCTCGACAATCACCGGCTGCCCGAGGCCTTCGACTTCGAGCTTGAGGCGGATCTTGCCGGCCTTGTCGGTACTGCGGACGATGGCCATGGCCCGGCCGAAGTAGGTGTTGTCCTCCTTGGAGGTGAACGGGGTCGTACGGCGCAGGTCGCTGCTTATCAAGCCCACGAGCTCGCCTTCGCCCTCGATGCTGCCCTTGATGCGGCGGCTCTCGTGCTTGGTGAGGACGCCGTCCTTGTCAACCAGCTCGATCTTGATATACGAGAGGTCGTCGCCGTCGGCCTTGAGGACCAACCTGTCCGGGGAAACCCTGATGGCGGCAGGCTCGCCCGCTGTGCGCAGGGTATAGCTTGCGACCACCTCTCCCCCGTTGATGCCCTTAGCCTCGAGCACGCCCGGGTTGTACGGCAAATTCCATACGACAGTGCTGTTCGGGAAGTCCGCTACACTCTTCTCGCCCATCAGCTTGCCGTTGAAATAGAGCTGGACCTTCTCGCAGTTGGAGATGGTGTTGAGCTCGATTACCAGTCCCTTGTAGCTGTCAGGGAAGTTCCAGATGCTCTCGGAGTTAGGCCACTGCCAGAGGTCGCGGCCGTGGTCGATGTCCAGGCTGTTGTCCCTGACCATAATGTTGACGAAAGGCTCATCGTTCCACTTTGACCTCAGGTAGCCGGCGCGCGGCTTCTCAACCATACAGATGTCGAAAAGGCCGTTTGGCCAACCCCTCGACGGGTAAACCGCCTCGCCTATGTAGTCGCATCCTGACCAGATGAAGCCGCCTGCGATGAAGTCATTGTCCTCGATGATTTCCCAAGGATTGACGGTGTCGTAGCTGCGGATATTGCCCTCTGCGCCGCAGTAGTACGGGAGCTCCTCAGTGACGAGGAACTTACTCAAAGGATTGGCCTTGTGATCACTTAGCATCCTGGTTTCCAGATAGTTGTAGCCAGCGACATCGGCCACCTCGGAGAACTTGCCCTGGTGGTTGTTCTGGCAGGCGATGTTCACCGGACGGGTCGGGTCGAAGTCGTGGACGAAGTCGCGCAGCATCTCCGCCCTCCTGACGCCCTCGTCATCCTCATTCCAGGCCTCTTTGAGCTCATTGCCTATGCTCCAGAGTATGATAGAAGGGTGGCAGTCGTCGCGCACGAGCATATTCATCAGGTCTTCCTGCCACCACTGGTCGAAGTACTCGGCGTAATAGCCTGACTTCCACTTGTCGAAGGCCTCGTCAATGACCAGGAAGCCCATACGGTCGCAAAGGTCGAGAAACTCCGGTGCGGGAGGATTGTGGCTGCAGCGGATGGCGTTTACGCCGAACTCCTTGAAGATTTCCAGCTTGCGCTCCATTGACCGCAGAGGCAGGGCGGCGCCCAGCGAGGCGTCATCCTGATGGATGCAGAAGCCCTTGATTTTCAGAGGCTCGCCGTTGAGGAGGAAGCCCCTGTCGGAGGTAAATTCGGCGGTCCTGACGCCAAGAGGGCTCTCGACGCGGTCCACAAGAGCGCCTGAGCTGTAAAGCGATAGCCTTACGGTATAAAGATACGGATCATCGACACTCCAAAGATGCGGATTCTCGATAGAGCAGGCTGTCGTTAAGCAGGCGCTCCCGTTTAAGTTCCCAAGTCCTACTTTCTGTCTGTCCTTAAACACGCTATTTCCCTGAGCATCAAGAATATCCACGCGCAGTTCGGCGCTGCGGCGGCGTGAAGCCTCCTCACGGGTCAGCTCGCAAATCAGCTTGAAGCTTGCCTTGCTGTCGTTGATCTCGAACTGGCGGTAGGCAGTGCCGTATTCCTCGAAGTGGAGAGGGTCAGTCTTGCAGAGCCAGGCGTGGCGGTTGATGCCCGAGCCGGTGTACCAGCGGGCGATGGACTCATTGTCGTCGGGGTTGTGGACCCTTACGGCCAGCACATTCTCTCCCCCGTAGTTCAGATACGGGCTGAGGTCATATTCCAGATAGACGAAGCCGTAAGGGCGGAAGCCGAGATGGTGGCCGTTGAGATAGACGTCGCTACGGCTGTAGATGCCGTCAAAGAGTATCTTGACGGTCTTACCTCTGTCGGAAGCGGGCACGGTGAAGGTTTTGCGGTAGTAGCCGGTTCCTCCGGGGAGATTGGCAATGCTGCCGCTTATCTTGTCGTCAAAGGGCAGGGAGATGCTCCAGTCGTGAGGCAGTCGCACAGGCTTCCAGAGGGCATCGTCAAAAGCGGGCTCAGCCCAGGCGGAGCCAGGCTCCGACCCGGTCGGGCAGAGGCTGAACTTCCAATTCCTGTCGAAATTCTCCTTCTCTCGGGAGAAAGCCTGCAGCGGAGCCGACAGCACGCCGGCGCAAAGCAGGACGAGGGTCAAAAACTTTTTAGCGTTCATTATCTGTTGTTG
>JAEDLO010000133.1 GCA_016295245.1 Bacteroidales bacterium
CATACTCTTCCTGGGCCTTTTTCAGGGACTTGCCTATGGCCTGGTACCTGTCCATAAAAATGCCCACCCTGTCGATCATCTCGTTTGCAAGGGCATAGACATTTGCGTGGTTCTGGGCCTGGGCTATCTGGGTCCAGGTCATCTTCACCACGCTCAGGGCCGCGAAGATGGTCTGCTCATCGACGATGTAAACTTTCGATTCCACCGCCCTGCGCCACAGATCAGGCTCGGCGTTCAGCGCCGTCCAGAGCGCGCCGGTGTTCGGCACAAACATCAGGACATAGTCCAGCGACACCTTAGGTGCGGCTATGTATGAGGAATAATCCTTTGCGGCAAGTTCCTTGACGTGCTTGCGCAAGCTCTCTACGTGGGCCTTGAGGGCAGACTGACGCTCGACCTCGTTTTCTGCGTTAACGTAGTCGATGTAGGATGTGAGTGAAACCTTGGAATCGATGATGAGCTCACGGCGGGAATCAAGATGCAGAATCACGTCCGGGCGCAGTGTGCCTCCGGTTTCACTGCGTACAGGCTTGCCGTCAGGACCGCAGATGACTTCCTGGGTGTCATAATGGACACCTCGGGTAAGGCCCTGCATAGAGAGCAGTTCCTCCAGGATGGTCTCACCCCAGTCGCCCTGCATCTTGCTGCCGTGCTTGAAGGCGGCTGCAAGCTCATCCGCGCTCTTACGGGCGGCGTCGCTGTGCTCCATCAGGGTCTTGATGCGCTCGCGAAGCTCGCCGTTGCGCTCCGCCTGCTCCTTGCTGCCTTCGGCCATCGCCTTCTTGAGCTCGGCGATGTTCTCCTTCAGGGGGTTGACAAGCTGGCCTATGCTCTGGCTGCTCGCCTCGGCGAACTCCTTCTGTCGGGCCTTGAGCATCTCGGAAGTCTCGCTTTTCATCTGGGCGCTGAGTTTGGCGATGGTCTCGTCGAAGCGCTCCTGAAGAGCCTTCATAGCCTGTTTGTCAGCCTCGTCCTTCGCGGCAAGGGCCTTCTCCTCGTGCTTTTCGGCATCCTCCTTGAGCCGGGCGAGCTGGTTGGCGCTTTCGGCCTTCAGCTCATCGAGTCGCCTGTCTGCGTCGGCCTTGACTTCTGCGCAGCGCCCTTCGAGCTGCGAAATCTGCCCACGGGCGTGGCCAAGTTCGGTCTCAAGCCGCGCCTTGACGACGGCCCTTACGATGAAGACGGTGATTATGGCGGCGAGGAGAGCGCCTCCCAAAAAAGCAAACAAAACTTCCATAGCACAGATAATTTCTACAAATATACACAAATCCTTGCGGGCTTTCTGAGTTTTTGTAGTATCTTCGCGATGCGAATCCGCAGACAGAGCGGAATCAAGTGTGCTTGGTACCACTATAAAAACAAGAAACAATGAGCAACAACAACAAATTTTCTACCACCTTCGTGTGGATGGCAGTCCTTTCGTGCGTCTGCCTCACCTGTTCAAACATCTACGTTCCCCGCACCTGGCAGGTCGGCAATCTCCCGCTCCAACTTACGGGCGGCATCGTTCTATTTCCCATCTCCTATATCATCAACGACTGTCTGACGGAAGTTTACGGCTACCGCAAGACCCGCCTGGTGATCTGGATGGGCTTCACTATGAGCCTGCTGGTCAGCTTGTCTTCACTGCTGGTATGCAGTCTGCCCGCCCCGCTGAGCCCGGAGAGCGTCCCCGTAGCCGAGGCTTTCAGCACTGTCTTCACCCTCGTGCCGCGCACTATGATAGCGTCGCTGGTGGCCTTTTTCGTGGGTTCGACGGTAAATTCCTGGATTATGAGCCGTATGAAGCTTGCGTCCAAGGGCAAAGGCTTCGGATGGCGTGCGGTGGTTTCGTCGCTGGGCGGTGAATTCGTGGACTCTCTCATCTTCTTCCCCTTCGTATTCTGGGGTAAGATGGGAGCGCTTGACATCCTCGGAGTGATGTTCACCCAGGTTCTGGCCAAGACAGCCTATGAAGTGATCATCCTTCCTGTGACGGGCATCATTGTCCGCTCGCTCAAGCAGAAAGAAGGCATCGACACCTTCGACAACAATATTTCCTATAATCCATTCCGCCTGGGCGACATTTAGCCGCCCAAGCATCAACGGATCAATATTCGTCCCAGGACTTTATCGCGATGTCTTCCAGGGAGTTCGCACAGAAGGCCCTGATGAAGGCTGTCGCAAGCCTAGAGTTTGTAAACAGCGGCACATTGCAGTCAACGGCGCAGCGGCGTATCTTGTAGCCGTTAGTGAGTTCGGCGTCCGAGAAGTTCTTTGGGATGTTGATTACCATCTCCACTTCCTTGTCGTGGAGCATCTTCAGGGCACTCCTGAACTTATCCTTGAGCTCAGGATCCCCCTCCTCGGAAGGCCAGAGCACACGGATTGCATCAATGCCGTTGTCAATCAGGTAGCGGTAGGTTCCTCCAGTTGCATAGAGTTCATAACCGCTCTCGGCAAGAGTGCGGCAGGCCAGGAGCATATCGGCCTTCTGGAGCGGACCTCCCGTCGAAAGAAGTATCTTCTTCTCAGGGATGGTGTAGCCTACC
>JAEDLO010000051.1 GCA_016295245.1 Bacteroidales bacterium
TAGTTTCAGCAGAGGCTGGTGCAGGTGCAGCAGCAGAGGCTGAGCAGACCGAGTTCGATGTTATCCTCAAGTCAGCAGGTCAGGCTAAGCTTAACGTTATCAAGGTCGTTAAGTCAGAGCTCGGTCTCGGTCTTAAGGAAGCTAAGGATCTCGTTGACGGCGCTCCTTCTACCGTTAAGGAGAAAATCGGAAAAGCAGAGGCTGAAGCTCTCAAGGCAGCTCTTGAGGAGGCCGGTGCAGAGGTTGAGATTAAGTAATTTCAGCTTCTCCCTGCTTTAAAGGGAACTTTCAGGTTTAGAGCCGGGATAATAGGCTCTAAACCTTTTTTCCGTATTAAGTTTTTCTCCATTTCCTAAGGCAGAACATGTCAAAAAAGACCATCAACAAGCGTATTAACTTCGCATCATCCAAAATCCTGGAGTACCCGGATCTGCTGGAGGTTCAGTTAAAGTCCTTCAAGGACTTTTTCCAGCTGGAGACAACTCCTGAGAACAGAAAGGACGAAGGTCTGTTCCAGGTTTTCCAGGAGATATTCCCTATCGAGGATACGAGGAACAATTACAAGCTCGAGTTCATCGACTACTTCATTGATCCGCCGCTTTACTCGATAGAAGAGTGTCTTGAGAGAGGAGTCACCTACAGTGTTCCTCTGAAGGCTAAACTCCGCCTTTCATGCACTGACCCTGAGCACGAGGATTTCGACACACGCGTGCAGGACGTATATCTGGGCAACATCCCGTATATGACTCCTGCAGGCACTTTCGTTATCAACGGTTCGGAGCGAATCATCGTTTCGCAGTTGCACAGATCTCCCGGCGTATTCTTCGACCAGAGCATGCACGCAAACGGTACTAAACTCTATTCTGCCCGAATCATCCCGTTCAAGGGCTCTTGGATCGAGTTCGCAACTGACATCAACAACGTGATGTATGCCTACATCGACCGCAAGAAGAAATTGCCTGTAACCACTCTGCTCAGAGCCATCGGCTACAATGCAGACAAGGATATCATCGACATCTTCGACCTTGCAGACGAGATCAAGGTCACAAGTGAGAATCTTGAGGCCAACAAGGGCCGCAAGCTTGCCAACAATGTCCTCAAGACCAAATTCGAGGATTTCATCGATGAAGATACAGGAGAAGTCACCCCGGTAGAGCGCATCGAGATCATCGTCAAGAGAGGCGAGATTCTCGACGACGACACTATCGAGGCTATCCTTGATGCAGATGAGAAATCTATCCTTCTCCAGAAAGATGAGGCAAACTCAGCCGAGTACTCAATCATCTTCAACACCCTTCAGAAGGATCCTACAAACTCGGAGATCGAGGCTGTCAACTACATCTACAAGCAGCTCCGCAATTCAGAACCGCCTGATGAGAGCACCGCAAGGGATGTCATCGACAAGCTCTTCTTCTCTGAGAAGAGATATGACCTGGGCAATGTCGGCCGTTTCCGTCTCAACAGGAAGCTGAACCTCACAACTTCTGCTGACGTTCGCGTTCTGACCAACACCGACATCATCGAGATCATCAAGTATCTCATCCAGCTCATCAACTCAAAGGCTACGGTCGACGATATCGACCACCTCTCAAACCGTCGCGTACGCACTGTCGGCGAGCAGCTCGCCAACCAGTTCAGCGTCGGCTTGAGCCGTATGGCACGCACCATACGCGAGAGGATGAACGTCCGCGACAGCGAGCAGTTCAACCCTATCGACCTGATCAACGCGAAGACCCTCTCTTCCGTAATCAACTCATTCTTCGGAACGAGCCAGCTCTCGCAGTTTATGGATCAGACCAACCCTCTTGCCGAGGTAACTAACAAGAGGCGTCTTTCCGCACTCGGTCCCGGCGGTTTGAGCCGAGACAGGGCAGGCTTCGAGGTTCGAGACGTACACTACACCCATTACGGCCGTCTCTGTCCTATCGAGTCTCCGGAAGGACCTAACATCGGACTTATCTCGTCTCTGTGCGTTTACGCGCGCATCGACGAACTCGGATTCATCGAGACCCCATACCGCGATGTCAAGAACGGAAAGGTTGACCTCACCGCCGCCGGCTGCCACTATATGAGTGCCGAGGAGGAGGAGGACAAGCTCGTTTCTCTTGCAAACGTCAAGATGGACAACGAGGGCAACATCCTCGAGGACCGCATCCAGTGCCGTCTCGAGGCCGACTTCCCTGTCGTTACCAAGGAGGAAGTCAACTATATGGACGTTGCTCCTAACCAGATGGCTTCTGTCGCCGCATCTCTCATTCCGTTCCTCGAGCACGATGATGCCCACCGTGCATTGATGGGAGCGAACATGATGCGTCAGGCAGTTCCTCTCCTCAAACCGCAGTCCCCTATCGTGGGTACCGGCCTTGAGGAAAGGGTATGTATGGACTCCAGGACCCAGGTCATCGCAGAGCGCAAGGGTGTTGTCACCTATGTTGACGCCAACGAGATCCGTGTCAAGTACGAGATGAACGAGGATGAAAGGTTCATCAGCTTCTCTCCTGAAGAGACCATCTACAAGATGCCTATCTACAGGAAGACCAACCAGAGCACTACCATCACCCTCAAGCCTATCGTCAGAAAGGGCGACAAGATTGAGAAGGGCCAGATTCTGACCGAGGGCTACGCCACCCAGAACGGCGAGCTTGCACTCGGACGCAACCTGATGGTAGCCTTCATGCCGTGGAAGGGATACAACTACGAGGACGCCATCGTTCTTTCAGAGGAGATGGTGAAGTGGGACGTACTCACTTCAGTCCACGTTGACGAGTTCCTGACCGAGGTGCGCGACACCAAGCGCGGTCCTGAAGAGCTCACCGCCGACATCCCTAACGTCAGCGAGGATGCAACCAAGAACCTCAGCGAGAACGGTATCATCCGCATCGGTGCCCACATCGAGCCGGGTGACATCATGATAGGTAAGATCACCCCTAAGGGCGAAAGCGACCCTTCACCTGAGGAGAAGCTCCTCAAGGCCATCTTCGGCGACAAGGCCGGCGATGTCAAGGACGCATCGCTCAAGGCAAACCCTTCACTGAGTGGCACCGTCATCAAGACCGCCCTCTATGCGAAGGTTGCCAAGGAGTCCAACAAGAAGAGCGCAAGCAAAACCGACCGCAAGGCAAAGATCGAGCTGCGCGAGGCAGAGTTCCAGCGCAAGGCCGAGAGGCTTCGCACCGACTTCCTCCAGAGGCTTGCCGTCCTTACAGCCGGAAAGACCAGCGTCGGCATCACCGACCTGTATGGAGTTGAACTCATCGAGAAGGACAAGACCATTACCCAGGATCTTCTCGCAGGCATCGACTACGAGAATGTAAATTCAAACAAGTGGACAACTGACAAGAACGCCAACGAGCTCATCCGCGACCTTATCAACAACTACTGCATAGCCCTCAAGACCGAGATGGCAATCTGCAAGCGTGATGTTGACAAGCTCAAGGTCGGCGACGACCTGGCAAACGGCGTAATGCAGCTCGCAAAGGTTTATATCGCCAAGAAGCGCAAGATCACTGTCGGTGACAAGATGGCCGGCCGCCACGGTAACAAGGGTATCGTAGCGAAGATTGTGCGTCAGGAAGATATGCCGTTCCTCGAGGACGGTACACCGGTGGATATCGTACTGAACCCTCTGGGTGTGCCTTCACGAATGAACCTCGGCCAGATCTACGAGACCGTACTCGGCTGGGCCGGCGCAAAGCTCGGCCTGAAGTTCAGCACCCCGATTTTCGACGGTGCCAGCATCGAGGACATCTGCAAGTACACTGACGAGGCAGGCGTTCCAAAATACGGCAAGACCAAACTCCGTGACGGAATCACCGGCGACTACTTTGACCAGCCTGCAACCGTAGGTGTGATCTATATGATCAAACTCGGCCATATGGTTGACGACAAGATGCACGCCCGTTCTATCGGTCCTTACTCACTCATCACCCAGCAGCCTCTCGGAGGTAAGGCACAGTTCGGTGGCCAGCGTTTCGGTGAGATGGAGGTTTGGGCACTGGAGGCCTTCGGAGCAGCCAACATTCTCCAAGAAATACTTACCGTCAAGTCAGATGACGTTGTCGGCAGGTCGAAAACTTACGAGGCGATTGTCAAAGGCGACCCTATGCCGCCTGCAGGTATTCCTGAATCGCTCAATGTCCTCCTGCACGAGCTCCGCGGACTTGGCCTCAAGGTTACTTTGGATTAATTGTTTGAACGAAAAGAAAAATGCCAACTTACAATAACAAAGACAACAAGGTAAAGAGCAACTTCCAGACGATCAGCATCGCTCTTGCATCTCCGGAAGATATCACCAACCGCTCTTGTGGCGAGGTCCTCAAGCCGGAAACCGTCAACTACAGGACATACAAGCCTGAGAAGGACGGTCTGTTCTGCGAGAAGATCTTCGGTCCTACCAAGGACTACGAGTGCTATTGCGGCAAGTACAAGAGAATCCGTTACCGTGGTATCGTCTGCGACAGGTGTAATGTCGAGGTGACCGAGAAGAAGGTGCGTCGTGAGAGGATGGGACACATCAGCCTCACCGTGCCTGTAGCTCACATCTGGTATTTCAAGTCTGCTCCGAACAAGATTTCCGCCCTTCTCGGTATTCCTGCCAAGAAGCTTGAGGCCGTCATCTACTACGAAAAGTACATCGTAGTCCAGCCGGGTGCAAGCCAGGTGGAGAAGATGACCCTTCTCGCGGAGGACGAGTATCACGACATCCTCGCCACCCTGCCGGGCAACGGCAACCTTCCTGACTCAGATCCTAACAAGTTCATCGCAAAGATGGGCGCCGAGGGTATCTACGACCTCCTGAAGGAGATCGATGTCGAGGCACTCGGCAAGGAGCTCAGGTCAAAGTTGCTCACTGACTCATCCCAGCAGCGCAGGGCGGACAATCTCAAGCGCCTTCAGGTAGTAAAGTGGTTCCAGGAGTCAAAGGACATCAACCGTCCTGAGTGGATGATTATGCGCGTAATTCCTGTGATTCCGCCTGATCTCCGACCTCTCGTTCCGCTTGACGGCGGCCGCTTCGCGACCTCTGACCTCAACGACCTCTACAGGCGCGTTATTATCCGCAACAACCGTCTCAAGAAACTCATCGAGATAAAGGCTCCGGAGGTCATCCTCCGCAACGAGAAGCGTATGCTTCAGGAGGCTGTCGACTCGCTGTTCGACAACTCAAAGAAGTCATCTGCAGTCAAGAGCGAATCCAACAGGGCACTCAAGTCCCTCTCAGACTCCCTCAAGGGTAAGCAGGGACGCTTCCGCCAGAACCTCCTCGGTAAGCGTGTCGATTACTCGGCCCGTTCAGTTATCGTCGTAGGTCCGGAGCTCAATATGCACGAGTGCGGTCTTCCTAAGTTTATGGCCGCCGAGCTTTACAAACCGTTCATCATCCGCAAGCTCATCGAGCGCGGCATAGTGAAGACCGTGAAGTCGGCCAAGAAGATTGTTGACCGCAAGGACCCTGTCATCTGGGATATCCTCGAGAACGTGATGAAGGGACATCCGGTGCTCCTCAACCGTGCACCTACCCTCCACAGGCTCGGTATCCAGGCCTTCCAGCCAAGGATGATTGAGGGCAAGGCCATCCAGCTCCACCCTCTCGCCTGTACGGCATTCAACGCCGACTTCGATGGTGACCAGATGGCTGTCCACCTCCCACTCGGCAATGCTGCCATTATGGAGGCCCAGCTTCTTATGCTCGGTTCGCACAACATCCTCAACCCTGCCAACGGCGCGCCTATCACCGTCCCTTCACAGGATATGGTGCTTGGTCTGTACTACATCACCAAGATCCGCCCGGGCGCAAAGGGAGAAGGCAAGAACTTCTACTCTGCTGAAGAGGTCATCGTAGCTTTCAACGAGAAGGCCATCGAAATGCACGCGCTCATCAACGTGCGCATCCCTGTTGACAAGCAGGACCCTTCAAAGGGCACCGAGATGGTTCAGACCACAGCAGGCCGCATCATCGTAAACCAGTATGTACCAGATGAGGTACCGTTCGTAAACGAGGTGCTCGGAAAGAAGTCGCTGCGCAAGATCATCACCAACGTCATCAAGTTCACCGGTGTAACCCGCACCGCCAAGTTCCTTGACGACATCAAGAACCTCGGTTACGAGCAGGCATTCAAGGCCGGTATCTCCTTCAACCTCGGAGACGTCATCGTCCCTGCAGAGAAGGCTACCCTCGTGGATGACGCATACAAGCAGGTTGCAAGCATCCGTGACGATTTCGATATGGGTTTCATAACCAACAACGAGCGTTACAACAAGGTCATCGACCTTTGGTCATCAGTGGACAACAAGCTCACTTCAATCGTGACCAAGCAGATCTCGGCTGACCAGCAGGGCTTCAATCCGGTGTTTATGATGCTTGACTCAGGTGCCCGTGGTTCAACCCAGCAGATCAAGCAGCTCTGCGGTATGCGTGGTCTTATGGCAAAGCCTCAGAAGGCCGGCGGCAGCGGCGCGGACATCATCGAGAACCCGATCATCTCCAACCTTAAGGAAGGTATGACCGTGCTCGAGTACTTCATCGGTACTCACGGTGCACGTAAGGGTCTTGCAGATACTGCGCTCAAGACAGCGGATGCGGGTTACCTCACCCGTCGTCTTGTGGATGTCAGCCACGACGTCATTATCAACGAGGAGGACTGCGGCACCCTCAGGGGACTGGTCGCCACCGCCATCAAAGACAAAGACGAAATCGTAGAGTCACTGGGCGAGCGTATCCTCGGTAGAACTACCGTACACGATATCTTCAACCCTCTGACCGGCGAGCTCATCCTCCCGGCAGGCGCAGAAATCAAGGAGAAGGAGGCTGATCTGATCAACTCCCTCCCTATCGAGCAGGTTGAAATCCGTTCCGTACTCACCTGCGAGTCACGCAAGGGCGTTTGTGCAAAATGCTACGGACGCAACCTTGCCACCACCAGAATGGTCGAAAAGGGAGAGGTTGTCGGCGTGATTGCCGCACAGTCAATCGGTGAGCCTGGTACACAGCTTACCCTCCGTACCTTCCACGCCGGTGGTGTTGCAGGAGGTGAGGCTGCTGAAAACTCCATCACTTCAAAGTACAACGGCAAACTTGAGTTCTCAGAGCTGAGGACTGTCAAGAGAGTCGGTGACAACTCAGAAGTAGAGGAAGTCGTAGTCAGCCGTACCACTGAACTCCGCATCATTGACGAGAATACCGGCATCACCTTCTCGCAGTATGACATCCCTTATGGAGCAACTCTCTACAAGGCTGACGGCGACAAGGTTGAGAAGGGAGACCTAATCTGTGACTGGGATGCTTACAACGCCATCACCATCATCGAGACCGCAGGTACCCTCCACTTCGAGAATATGATCGAAGGCGTTACTTACCAGAAGGAGTCAGCCGACGAGTACTCAACAAGCAATGATAAGGTGATCATCGAGTCCAAGGACAAGACCAAGAACCCTGCACTCAACATTCTCGGCGAAAACGGCGAGAGCCTCAAACAGCTCAACCTCCCTGTAGGCGCCCACATCCTCGCAGAGGACGGCAGCAAGGTCAAGGTCGGCGACATCATAATGAAGATCCCTCGCGCGGTCGGCAAGGCAAGCGATATTACCGGTGGTCTCCCACGAGTTACCGAACTCTTCGAGGCCCGCAACCCTTCAAGCCCTGCAATCCTCGCCGAAATCAACGGTGAAGTCATTATGGGCAAGGTGAAGCGCGGTAATCGTGAGATCAAGATCCGCCACAGGTCAGGAGTCGAGAAGACATATCTCGTACCTCTTACAAAGCAGATTCTTGTTCAAGAGAACGACTACGTAAGGGCTGGTACCCGCCTTTCAGACGGCGGTGTGTCTCCGGCAGACATCCTCAGGATACTCGGTCCGGTAAAGGCTCAGGAATACATCGTCAATGAGGTGCAGGCAGTTTACCGTCTGCAGGGTGTGAAGATTAACGACAAGCACTTCGAGATCATCGTGCGCCAGATGATGCGCAAGGTGGAAATCACCTCTCCTGGCGATACACCATTCCTCCAGGAAGAGATGGTCGACAAGTGGAAGTTTATGGACACTAACGACAAGATCTTCGGCAAGTATATCGTCCTCAATCCGGGCGCTTCCCAGAAGTACCACGAGGGAGATATTATTACCGCCCGCGACCTGCGTTCTGAGAACAGCTCGCTTGAGCGCCACTCAGAGGAGATGATGACAGCCCGTCCTACCCAGCCGGCAACTGCACGCCTTATCCTCCAGGGTATCACCCGTGCAGCCCTCAAGACCGACAGCTTCATCTCTGCAGCATCGTTCCAGGAGACCACAAAGGTACTGAGTGAGTCCGCCATCCGCGGCCGTGTCGATCACCTCGAAGGTCTTAAGGAGAACGTCATCTGCGGACACCTCATTCCTGCTGGCACAGGTCTGAAGAACTACCAGGACATCATTGTCGGCCGCAAGGACGACCTTGTCCAGGACCTCAACGACCTTTAGTTCAAAAGGATACAATACAGAAGAAGCCGACCAGGATGATGGTCGGCTTCTTTTTTCTTTCCCTCCATTCTTTTCATACGTCAACGGCCTTCTGATAATAGTTGTCTCTTCGTGACGTTTGATAGATAAACATAGTAACTCGTGTTTAACGAGTCAACTATTTTCAGGGAAAGACAATCGCGCCTACCACCAAATAAGGTGGTATTTTTTTCAAAGGTGGTAAGGGATTGTGCCGGTTGTGCGAATTCTTTATGGGCGATATGCTTTTAGTCCAGTATTTGAATCGGCCCGGCAGGTGTGGGATGAGTATGCCGGCCAGCTGTCGGTTACCCAGACTTTAGACCTCCTGAGGCACAAGGATTCCGGCTTCAGTAAGCTGTTTGACATCTCTTGCTGCTGTATCCAAAGATACCTTTGCAAGTTTTGCCCATTTCTTCGGAGTGAGTTTTCCGATAGGCACATCGCCTACGACATCGAAGGCATATTTCGATTAGCTCCATCCGAGCGTGTTTGCAAGGAAGAATGCCTCAAGCACCATCAGTTCTGGAACAGGGCATTCGGAAGGTAAAGGGATCTTATCTTCTCTCCGTTCAGGTTCACATCCAGCATTATGATTGAATTGCAGCCTTCGATGCTTGCAGTGGGATCGCTGGCTGTAATGCAGGCATCGTTAAGGACAAAGCCCTGCACGTCGCGCATCTTCATGAACTGCCGGCAATTGGCCTTGACTCCGCTGAAGACTACTCTGCTTAGCGGACGCTCAGGCAGCCCAAGGGCAAATACCAGTTGACGGCAGTCTTCTATGATGACATCGTTGATGGTAATGGTGTTGAAATCGGGTGTGAAACGGTTGATGGCAGGAGCATTCTTGCCGTCAGGATACCGGCGCGCCAAGTCTCCGCCCCATTTGATGCTGCCCAGCATATCGCAGTAGAATGCGTAGTCCTTCACCTTGGCCCTTACCCGTTCCACTACCAGATTCTCCACGCCTCCACCCCGGGTTCTCAGTGTCTTCACGCGGAAAGCCTGGTCTGTGCCGTCGAACACGCAGTCGCAGCAATAGATGTTCTTTACGCCCGCTGCCAGTTCTGTGCCGCATACAATTCCTCCTGCTCCTCTGAGAGCCAAACAATTACGTATCACGACATTCTCCGTGGGGATGTTGACCCGAAGGCCGTCGCCGTTGCGACCGCTTTTCATAGTGTAACAGTCATCCTGGCAGTCGAGCGAGCAATACTCGACCAATACGTTTTTGGAAGACTCTATATCTATGCCGTCAGTGCGTCCGTGTCCGAAACTGTTGACCGTGACACCTCTGATGATGACATTCTCGCAGTATTGAGGCACAACGTTCCAGTATAGGCTTCGATCTATGGTAATGCCTTCGATGAAAACGTTTTTGCAGCGGATCGGGGCTATGGATTTGGGAAGGAATACCTCCCCTGCGTGGTGAGCGCCGTCATAGATGCGTTCTTCCACCGGCATGTCGGGAGGTATGATACTCTCGATATTCAGGGCTTTCTCTTTATTGATCTGATAGATTTCGCAGTCAGTCGATGGGCCTATGATACGTCCTCTTCCTGTAATGGCGATGTTTTCAGCCCCGTTGGCATAGATGAATGCCCCCAGTGAATATAGCTCTATCCCCTCATCACGGGTGAACACCACCGGCAGATAATCCTTGATATGTCCACTGAAATACAGTTCGGCGCCTTCGGACAGATGCAGCTCAATGTTCGACTTCAGCTCGATACGTCCTGAATGCCAGCTTCCGGAAGGAATGACAACCTGCCCTCCGCCCTGCTTTGCCAGTTTGTCGATTGCGCTCTGAATCGCTTCAGTCGACATTCCCTTCTTTGACATCTTCACAACCACCTTTCTGTCACTGATGGCTGGACGGGAGAGTTGCGGCATAGGGAATGGCGCAGATATGGGGGCGATTTCGTCAGTCATAGCCTGGGGGCCGACGTCCTGGCGTGTCGGCAAGTCGTAATCTTCCAGCCTCCACTCGTCTTTCCATTCCAGTGTCGGTTTGCCGTTGCTGTCGAAAGTGATTGGCAAAAACACATAGGTGGCCTCGTCGGTAGTGTCCCATTTGTTGCGTTTTGCGTTTGTCTTATCCTTGACCTGAGGGGTAGAGAAGTCGCGCTCGAATGGCTTATGGTTCAGATAGGCTGTTTCCTTATCCTTGAATATCCGCTTCGGAATGTCAGTGCCGCACAGATGCGGCAGCCATCGGTCTGCGAGCGCTACATATAGGTTCTTTCCGGGTATCTTGATCACGCTCGTTATCTGCGAGCAGAAAGTGTCTTCGAACTTGTCGTCGATGCAAGGGTCTCCCAAATCGGTATACTCGCCGTGATAGTCATCAAAGACAGCGACTCTTGATGAATTGGGAACATAGCCGGTGGTGCCTGACGTGAACATATAGTGACGGCCGCGCCACACGAAATGGCTGGGAGCCTCGCGTGTGTACGGAGGACGCAAGCCCACGAAATGCTCCGAGAAACGTCCGTTGGTGCCCAGAAAGTCGTCGGTCAGTTCGGCGCATATCAATTCCCAGTGCGGACGCTCGAACCAGACATAGCCCTTGCCCGTCTGCGGGTCGCAGTACATATCGAAATCCCCCACGCCGAATCCCTCCGGCTTCATCCTTTTAACAAGGGTGTATGGTCCTTCGAACCGGTCTGCCTGCAGGATGACAAAATAGCCATCGGTATCCATCGATTTTATCCAGCACACCCATTTCCCTGTGTTTCTGTTATACAATATGTGGGGACGATCCAAAGTCTGGCTATAGTGCAAAGGCGACTTTACGTCAGTCGTGTCAGGCGGAATGATGAGTCCCAGATCTTCCCAGTTATAGAAGTCCTTCGACCGGTAGGCACGTATGCCCCAGGTCCAGACATTCGTTCCCAGATGGGTATGCTCCTTGTTCTCCCCATACCAATAGTAGATGCCATCCTTTTCGAAGATTTGGAATCCGTGAGCGTGGATGGGCTTACCCTCGGTGTCCAGCCATTTCCGTCCGGGACGGATGCTGTCATATCGTTGTGCAGCAGCGCTTGACGCAAGCATCATCAGGGCGATGCCGACAAGAATTGTCAGAGATCTTTTCATATCTGGTTGATTTGCTGTGGATAGACGCAAATTTAGCAATTCTGAAGCATATTATAAACAGTTCTTCCGGACCCTAGATACCGGTGGCGAATGGTATACTTGGCAGAGACCTTGTCGCATTCGACATAAACAACTCCATTTTTTATAACTCTAGCGTAACTACTCAGGTACCCTGGCCATAGGCAGTATCCTATGACATACGATAAGCAATGATTCAGTCTATGATGCTACGCCAGCGCAAGGGTTGCTATGACCCGAAGGACCTCGAAGGGG
>JAEDLO010000052.1 GCA_016295245.1 Bacteroidales bacterium
GATCAATCTTGATACCTGCGCTCATAGTAGAGCAGAGAGCTGCGCTCTTCATATAAGTGCCCTTGAGAGCCTGTGGCTTGAGCTTTGAGATGGCGTTGATAACCTCAGCGGCGTTCTCGTAGATCTGCTCAGCGCTGAAAGACACCTTTCCGATAGCGGTGTGAACGATACCGGTCTTGTCAACCTTGAAGTCGATCTTACCACCCTTTGAAGCCTTGACAGCTGCACCGATTTCCATCGTTACAGTGCCGGTCTTAGGGTTCGGCATAAGACCGCGTGGACCGAGAATCTTACCCAGTGCGCCGACCTT
Source organism: Bacteroidales bacterium (assembly GCA_016295245.1). Classification (GTDB taxonomy): domain Bacteria; phylum Bacteroidota; class Bacteroidia; order Bacteroidales; family UBA932; genus Cryptobacteroides. The sequence continues at coordinate 311 of JAEDLO010000052.1, forward strand.
GGCCATCACTGAAGGGGTGCAGACGATGACATCAACGTCAGTCCAACCGCCCTTGATCTTCTCGATATACTCGTCGAGACCTACGTAGTCTGCACCAGCTTCCTTTGCCTCGTTCTCCTTGTCTGGAGTACAGAGTGCGAGGACGCGAACGACCTTACCTGTTCCGTGAGGAAGGGTAACGACGCCACGAATCATCTGGTTTGCCTTACGAGGGTCAACACCGAGATTTACTGAAATCTCTACAGATGCGTCAAATTTTGTGAAGGTGATATCCTTTACAATCTTGCACGCTTCTGCGAGTGGGTACTGAACGTGAGAATCAAACTTCTCAGCGGCAGCCTTCTGATTTTTTGTCATTTTGCTCATAGTGCGTGTAAAATTTTAAAGGTTCTCAGGGAACTCTCCCGATACGGTGATACCCATACTTCTTGCAGTACCTGCAACCATACGCATCGCCGAAGCGAGGGTGAAGCAGTTGAGGTCCGGCATCTTGCCTTCTGCGATAGTCTTTACCTGATCCCAGGTGATGGTAGCGACCTTCTTACGGTTAGGCTCGCCTGAAGCTGTAGTAATCTTTGCTGCTTCCTTAAGTGACACCGCTACCGGTGGCTGCTTTACCTCGAATGTGAAAGACTTGTCATTGTAAACGGTGATCACTACAGGGAGGATCTTACCGGCTGAAGCCTGCGTAGCTGCATTGAAAGCCTTGCAGAACTCCATAATGTTCAAGCCTTTGGAACCGAGAGCAGGTCCTACCGGAGGTGCTGGATTTGCTGCTCCGCCTTTAATTTGGAGCTTAATGAATCCGGTAACTTCTTTTGCCATAATTCTTGTTATTCTTTTGTTACTTGTGTAAAGCTGAGCTCAAGCTGGGTCTTTCTTCCGAAGATTACAACGATGACCTTGACTTTGCTTCTGTCTTCCAGTATCTCATCTACTGTACCGCTGAATCCGCTGAACGGACCGTCTGTAATCTTGACGGCGTCGCCGATTTCGTAGTTGACTACGATTTCTGCAGCTGATTCGGCATTTTCATCCTGGTTGCCGAGGATTCTCTGAACTTCTTCGTCGCGAAGCGGGACAGGAATGCGCTCAAACTGGGATCCACTTGTGGACTTCTTTTCCGTAAGGAAGCCGGCCATACCCGGAACGAGATTGCGGATGATGTTCTCAAGCTTTGCGCTCAGCTCCGCCTGAATAAGAACATAGCCAGGGAAAAGCAACTTGTCCATTGCCTTTCTCTTGCCATTCTTGGTAACGATTTCTTTCTTTACAGGCACAAGTACCTGTCCTACCTGGTCCTCGATACCGCTCCTCTCAATTTCTTTCTCGAGATATTCTTTGGCCTTCTTCTCCTTTCCACCTGCTGCACGCAGGACGTACCATTTCATTTCGCCCATTGGAGTAAACGATTTACAGAGTGTAAATACCGGTCATCAGAGATTGGAAAGCAAGGTCTACAACCCAGAGCACTGCTGCCAGAATGACAGTCGTGACAATAACCAGAAGGGCGGAGCTCTGCAGCTTCTCCCAGGTCGGCCAAGTTGTCTTCTTTGTAAGCTCTACGAAAGACTCTTTACAATAATTGATAAACTTTCTCATCTTTACATTTAAAGGATGCCGCGAAATGGAAGCTGGGGGCGGCATCTGTTAATTTTGAATCAAAGCGTAACCTTTGATCGAGTTATTTTATTTGGCAGGGGAAGCAGGAATCGAACCCACATGGACGGTTTTGGAGACCGCTGAACTACCATTGTTCTATTCCCCTAATCAAGTGGGCTTCCCTACAGGAGTGAAGCCCACTGGGCTTTATTAGTCAAGAATCTTGATTACCTGACCTGCGCCTACGGTGCGGCCACCCTCACGGATCGCGAAACGAAGACCTTCGTTAAGAGCGACTGGAGTGATGAGCATAACGTTGATCTCAACGTTGTCACCAGGCATAACCATTTCTACACCCTCTGGGAGAGAGATCTCACCAGTCACGTCAAGTGTACGGATGAAGAACTGAGGACGATACTTGTTGTGGAACGGAGTATGACGACCACCCTCTTCCTTCTTGAGGACGTAAATCTGTCCGAGGAAGTGCTTGTGAGGAGTGATTGAGCCCGGCTTGGCGATAACCTCACCACGCTTTACTTCCTTCTTGTCAATACCACGGAGGAGGAGACCTACGTTGTCACCAGCCTCACCCTGATCGAGGAGCTTGCGGAACATCTCGACACCGGTAACTACGGTGCTCTTTGGCTTGTCGTTGAAGCCGACGATCTCAGCTGCATCGTTCACGTGGATGGTACCTGTCTCGATACGGCCGGTAACTACAGTACCACGACCGGTGATAGAGAAGATATCCTCGATTGGCATAAGGAATGGCTTCTCGTTCTCACGAACAGGGAGCGGAATATACTCGTCAACAGCATCCATAAGCTCCATAACCTTAGCCTCCCACTGTGGCTCTCCGTTGAGAGCACCAAGTGCAGAACCGCGGATAACAGGAGCGTTGTCGCCGTCGAAATCATACTTGCTAAGAAGATCGCGAACCTCCATCTCAACGAGGTCAAGCATCTCCTCATCCTCTACGAGGTCAACCTTGTTGAGGAAAACAACCATCTTAGGCACGTTTACCTGCTTTGCGAGAAGTACGTGCTCGTTGGTCTGAGGCATAGGACCGTCAGTTGCGGCTACCACGAGGATAGCACCATCCATCTGAGCGGCACCAGTAACCATGTTCTTTACGTAGTCAGCGTGGCCAGGACAGTCAACGTGCGCATAGTGACGGTTCTTGGTCTGATACTCTACGTGAGCGGTGTTGATGGTGATACCGCGCTCCTTCTCTTCCGGAGCGTTGTCGATCTGATCGAATGACTTGACCTCGCTCAAACCAGCCTTTGCCAATACGGTTGTGATGGCAGCGGTAAGAGTGGTCTTGCCGTGGTCAACATGGCCGATAGTACCAATGTTAACATGGGGTTTGTCCCTCTTGAATGTTTCTTTTGCCATAATATTATGTATAAAGTTGTTGCAAAAAAATGCCGGCTTATTTGACCGGCTTTGAGCCGATGATGGGAATTGAACTCATGACCTCATCCTTACCAAGGATGCGCTCTACCCCTGAGCTACATCGGCAAAAATATCGAGCGGGGTAGGAGAATCGAACTCCCATTTCCAGCTTGGAAGGCTGGCATAATAGCCATTATACGAACCCCGCGTTCGAAATGTTTTCGATCCACTTCCGCAGATATTGTGGGCAAGGATGGATTCGAACCACCGAAGGTGAAAACCAGCAGATTTACAGTCTGCCCCATTTGGCCACTCTGGTACTTGCCCATATATTTCTAAAGAATGCCGCTGAGCCGATGGGGGGAGTCGAACCCTCGACCTCGAGATTACAAATCACGCGCTCTAGCCAACTGAGCTACATCGGCAGATTCTTTGTATTTCAAAGACCCCTTGGGGAAGGGATTGCAAAGATACGGACTTTTTCTTAATTACCAAATATTTTTTGCAAAACTTTGTCGATTCCTTCGACGTCAAGTCCGCATTCCCTCCATTGCTGTGCGGCGCTGGCGTGCTGGATGAACCTGTCAGGAACGCCTATGCCCGTGACGGAAGGCGAAGAAGACCGGGTCGCACAATATTCGCAGACGGCTCCGTAGAGTCCACCCTTGAGGCAGCCGTCTTCGACGGTCACTATATATTTATATCTGCTGCAGATTTCTTCGAGTTTCTCCGTGTCGAGAGGTTTTATGAAGCTGAAGTCGTAAACTCCCACCCTGCCCTGATGGCGCGACGCTGCTTCAAGGGCGGCGTTGCCCACGGGACCGCAGCTGATGATTGCGACCTGACTTCCTTCAAGCAGGGTTTCGGCCTTGCCCGGCGTGAGTGTGACGGCCTCGCAGCTCCTCCAGTCGACACCCTGTCCTTCGCCCCTCGGATAGCGGATGATGAACGGGCCCTTGCCGTAATGGTAGGCCGTGTGCATCAGGTTGCGCAACTGAGCCTCGTCGCGCGGCGAGCTGATCACCAGATTCGGGATGCTGCGGTAGGCGGCAAGGTCATAGAGTCCCTGATGGGTCGCGCCGTCCTCGCCGACCAGCCCCGCCCTGTCAAAGCAGAGCACAACTGGCAGGTTTTGGAGCGCGATATCGTGGATTATCTGGTCGTAGGCCCTCTGGCTGAATGAAGAATAGATGTTGCAGAACGGCTTGGCGCCGGAAACGGCCAGGCCGGCGCTGAAGGTCGCGGCGTGCTCCTCGGCGATGCCCACGTCGAAGAACTGCGAAGGGAAGCGCTTTGCGAAGATGTCCATACCGCAGCCCTTGGCCATAGCGGGAGTGATGCCCACCACCTTGTTGTCAGCCTCCGCAAGCTCACAGAGCACCTCGCCGAAGACGTCCTGGTAGCGGTCGGCCTTGCGGGGCGATTTGCGCAGTTCTCCGCTCTCGGGGTCGAAGCGGCCCGGGGCGTGCCAGGTCACTGGGTCGGCCTCGGCTGCCGCATAGCCCTTGCCCTTGACGGTGATACAGTGGAGTATTCTCGGTCCGCGGAGGTCCTTGATTTTCCTCAGGGTCTTGACCAGGGCCTCTATGTCATTGCCGTCGATAGGGCCGAAGTATCTGAAATCCAGCGATTCGAAGATGTCGCCGCCGCTTTTCTTTACAAACCAGGACTTGAGACTCTGCACCCACCTCTGGATGGAGTCGCGCAGGTTTCCGTCGCCCAGGAGTTTCCACACCTTGGCCTTGATGATGTTGTAAGCTCCGCTGGTTGTGAGCCTGAGCAGATGCTTGTGCAGTCCGCCCACGTTGCCCTCGATGGACTGGTTGTTGTCATTGAGGATGACCAGCAGGTCGGTATCCGAGATGCCGGCGTTGTTCAGCCCCTCGAAGGCGAGGCCTCCGGTCATCGCGCCGTCGCCGATGATGGCGGCAACCTTCTCGTCCGAGCCGGTAATCCTTGCGCCTTCGGCGATGCCCAGCGCAGCGGAAACCGAGGTGGAAGAGTGACCTGCGCCGAAACAGTCATATTCGCTCTCGCTCCTTTTGGGGAAGCCGCTGATTCCGCCTTGCTTCCTGAGGGTCGCGAAAGCCTCGCGGCGCCCGGTGAGTATCTTGTGGGCATAGGCCTGGTGGCCTACATCAAAGACCAGTTTGTCCTTCGGAGAGTCATAAACATAGTGGAAGGCCACAATCTGCTCCACCGCGCCGAGGCTTGAGGCAAGGTGCCCCGGATTTTCGGCGCAGTTGCGAATTATCATATCCCTGATTTCTTTGCAGAGCTGCTTGAGCTCATTGAGGTCCAGGGACTTGATGTCGGAAGGTGTATTAATCTTGTCGAGTATCTCGTACATAGGTTCAGCGTCTGTTTTTGTCGTCCAACCCGAGTTCAGGATGTTTGCGGGAGGATGCTTTCAGGAATGCGGCTACGAGGGTCGCGGCAATGCCCAGGCCGATGAAAATCAACTCGGCCCTGTTGGCGGCAGCCACTCCGGTTGCGTTGTTGAAAATACGTCCAACGAAAATCGGAACAGTCAGCATACCCATATTCTGAATCCAGTAAATCAGTGAATATGCCGTACCCAGGTTCTTCTCAGGGACTATCTTCGGCACTGAAGGCCACATAGCGCTCGGCACCAGCGAGTAGCCTACTCCGAGCACTGCTATTGAGAAATAACCCCAGAAAGGCACGCCCTGAGGGGCGAAGCGCAATGCAAGATGGGCGGCAAGCACCATCAGGGAGCCTATTCCCATCCAGAGGGTAGCCTTTCCCACCCTGTCCACCAATGCCCCGAAGAGAGGTGTGAAGACAACGGTGAAGAAAGGGATCATCGTAATCACCCACTTGGCAGACTCGATATCCAGCCCGAAGCGGGGTATGACGATGGCTGTGCCGAACTTCTTGAACGAGATGATGCAGCAGTAGAAGAAGACGCACAGCAGGGATATCATTATGAAGCGCGGATTGACCAGCAGCTTGAAGATGTCGCTGAAGCGGAACTTGTCCTCATCCTTGACTTTGCCCTTGCCGCCGGCGATGCCACGCTCGCTGTCGAAACGCTTGTCCATCGCCACGAAGATACCCCAGAGCAGCACTCCCAGAAGAATCAGCGCAAGTCCCACGAGAGCGGGACGCGAGGTTTCCGCAAGGCTGTAGATTTCACCCTCGGGCTTGATTCTCACCAACATCGGCGCAAGGATGAAGGCGGCAGCGGTGCCGAGCCTTGCGACCGCCACCTGGGCGCCCATCGCAAAGGCGACATTGCTTCCCTTGAACCACTTGGCAATCGAGCGGGTGACCGCCACTCCGGCGATTTCGCTGCCCAGTCCGAACAGCATACAGCCCACATAGGCCATCGTCAGGGAGCTGCGGGGGTCCAGGCCGCTGCGCAGCGCGAAGAAGACCGTGCCTGCGCCAAGGGCCATCAGACCCACGAACACCGAGCCGATGATTCTAACTCCGAACAGGTCGAGCAGCACCCCGCAGATGATCAGACCGCCGCAGACGCAGAGGAAACTGTAGCCTCCTGCATAAAAACCGTAGTCGGCGCTGTTCCAGCCAAGCTCCAGAGCCTCCGGATGCTGGAAAATCTGCGACAGGGTCGAGAACATATCGTCGAAGAAGTACGACGCGAACATCGGCACCATCAGCAGCACCAGCGCTATCCAGCGAAGCCTGTTTCCTTTGACTGCGTTTTCCATTCCGTCTTATTTGATGTTCGGTTCCTCGAGACCGAGGTGACGCTTGCGGTCAAGAGCCTTGAGGTAGAGTGCGATAAGGAGGGCGAGCACACCGAAGCCCGCGAAGATGACAAGCGGAAGGGTGTAGTCGTAAGGGATGAACTCCGCGCCGGCAGCCTTTGCTGCCAATACGGCGGGGTTGGCGCTGTTTGAAGACTCAAGCACGCTGCCGATGAGCTTAGGAACGAAGCAGAGGCCGATGTTCTGAACCCAGAAGATGAGGCAGTATGCCGAACCGAGGATCTTTTCGTCGATGATTTTCGGAACCGAAGGCCAGAGCGCCGCCGGTACGAGGGCGAAGCTGATGCCCAGTATGACGATGGTCGCATAGGCCAGCAGGCTGCTGTGGGTTGCAGGCAGCAGGAAGGCGAACACCAGGTGGCATACGATGAGCAGCAATGCGCCGAAGATAAGCATCGTGGCTCCCTTGCCCTTCTTGTCAAGGAAGGCTCCCAGGAACGGGGTCACTGCCGCTGCGCCCATAGGGAACCATCTGAAGATGTTGGCGGCCTGCTCCGGCGAGATACCGTCGAGGTTGCACTGGAGCATATTGGCGCCGTATCTCTGGAACGGGAAGATTGCGGAGTAGTAAAGCACGCAAAGCAGGGCAACGACCCAGAAACTCTGTGAAGAGAAGATCTTGCCGAGGTCCCTGACGTGGAACTCCTCGTCCGAAGGCTCCTCTCCGCTTTCGGCGCCGGCTTCAGCTAGCTGCCTGTCGAATTTGCGGTCCATCACGCTGAATACTATGAAATTGATGAAGCCGATAAGGAGCAGGCAGGTGCAGAACCCCACAGGGCCTGCCACCGAACCCATCTTGGAAGCCAGGATAGGGCTTATCGAGAAGATGGCGAAGACCCCCACCCTGGCGAGAGCCATCTCAAGTCCCATAGCGAGGGCCATCTCCTTACCTTTGAACCACTTGGCGATAATTTTCGAAACGGTGGTGCCGGCCATCTCACAGCCGCAGCCGAAGATCATGAAGCCCAGCGAAGCGAGCTTGGCGCTTCCCGGCATCGACACCCACCAGCTGTTGAGCCAGCCTTCGAAGGCCGAACCGGTGAAGGCGTCGGATATCGCGTAATATTTGATGCAGGCGCCAACGAGCATCATACCTGTCGAGAGCAATCCGGTGAATCGGACACCCATCTTGTCGAGGATGATGCCGGCAAGAATCAGGAAACCGCAGACGTTGAAGATGTATTCCGCGCTGGCGTAGGTGCCGAACACGCTTGGCGTCCAGCCTTTCTGGGCTTCAACCAGAGACTGGAGCGGGGACATCACGTCCACGAACATATAACCGAAGAACATTGCGAGTGCGATGAGCACGAGCACTGTCCATCTGGCTGCCGCCGAGTCGTTGAGCAGCCTTCTGAGCTTTTCTGCCATATTTCAGTATGATTAGAATTTACTTAGAACGGAAGGTCGTCCGAGCCGCCGTCGTTGATGTCGAAACCTCCGGCTGGAGCGCTCTGGACAGGTGCTGCTGCCGGCTGGCTTGGAGCCTGGCGCGGCTGGAAGCCGGCAGGTGCATTGTTCTGCTGGTAATATGGCTGGGAGGCAGGCTGGCCCTGAGATGCAGGAGCCTGATACTGGCCCTGTCCGCCTTCGGCGTTATCCCTCTTGCCGAGGAGCTGGAGGTTGTCGACGCTGATTTCGGTGGTGTAGCGCTTGTTGCCTGTCTGGTCGGTCCAGGACCTGGTGCGCAGGCGGCCTTCTATATAGAGCTGTGTGCCTTTGCGGATGAATCTCTCGGCCACGTCAGCCGAGTTTCTCCAGGCTACGATGTTGTGCCATTCGGTGTTTTCGCGGAGCTCTCCGTTGCGATCCCTGAACCTTTCGGTGGTTGCGAGGGTGAAAGTGGCGACTTTTGTGCCCTGTCCATTCTGCTGATTTCCTTCGAGGTAACGTACTTCAGGGTCTCTACCAACGTTACCGATGAGCATTACTTTGTTGAGTGACATAATCTGTATGTGTTAAAAATCGTTTGACATAGTCTGACCAAGATAGCAATTTTTTTCAGTCTTTCAATACACTTTCTATCTGCATTGCAACTTCTTCGGGTGTCAGACTGTCAGTCTTGACAGCATAGGGCGCCTGGCGGTAAATCTCCTGACGCGAATGATAGAGCTCATCCGCCTTCGCGAAGAGAGGGCGTGAGCTGTCGCTGCCTCCGAGCCGCTTCTTTATGGTTTCAAGCTTCGTGTCCAGGAAGACGCAGCGGCTTCCGGAGAGGACCTCGCGGCGGGCTTCAGGCAGGCCGAGAGCGCCGCCTCCAAGGGCGAGAACCATATCCTGGCCGGTTTCTTCGCAGCTCCTGAGGACTTCCCGCAAGGTTTCGAGCTCAATGCGGCGGAAGACCTCTTCGCCTCTTTCCCGGAAGATGTCGGCGATTCTGCAACCCTGTCTCTCGACTATAAGCTCATCAAGATCGGCGAAGCGGCAGCCCATCCTGTCCGCCAGGATGCGCCCTACGCTGCTCTTCCCGCAGCCCATAAAGCCTGTGAGAGTGATGACCATATCAACGGTAGATTTCTTTCATCTTTTCGGCATCCGGCTGCTCTCCGGTCATCAGGCTATAGCCCAGGATGGCCTGCCACAGATGCCACTCCGTGCCGGGAACATAGCCATTGTGGCCTTTCAGGCACGGGTCTTTGTAGTTCGCTTCGATGAGGGTGTCGCACTCGATGAGCCGGCAGCCCTCGACCTCGCCGGGCAGGGTGTAGATAACCAGGTCGGCGCTCACTCCCGAGCCTATTTCGGCGTGGCGGTAGAGGCGGGTGTCAAGCCCGCAGTCGATGGCGGCGGCGTATGCGGCCTTTCCCGCTCCGCCGAAGCCGATGACGGCAGCGCTGCCACTGCAGCCGCGCTGCTCGATAATATGCTTGACTCCCAGGTAGTCGGAGTTGTATGCCTTGATGCCCTCAGAGGTCTTGACCAGGAGGTTTGAGGCTCCGATCTTCCCGCATTCGGGGCTTGCCCAGTCGGCCTTGGCGAAGGCCTCCATCTTGAACGGGGCTGTGACGTTTATTGCCTTGTAGTCCGAGAGGAAACGCTCCCAGGCCTCCCCGAAATCGGGGGTTTCAATCAAGTCGTAGGCGTACTTCCCGGCGTAGGCCGCCGTGAAGAGGCGCGGACTGAGCGAGTGGGCGATAGGATGCCCTATGAGTCCGAATTTATCCATTTCGTTGTCTGACAGATTCAAATAGGAGGATGGCTGCGCTGACCGACACGTTCAGGGAGTCAAGCTGCCCGAGCATAGGAATGCGGATATGGGCATCGGCAGCCTCCCTCCAGATCCGGGTGAGTCCGCTTGACTCCGTGCCCATTACGATGGCTGTCGCCTTGCGCATATCGCAGTCGTAATAGAGGGAGGAGTCCTGGAGCTGGGCGGTCAGGATGCTGACTGAGTTCTCCTTGAAGAAGCGTATCGCTTCCTGGCTGGAGCAGGCCACGCAAGGCACTGTGAACACGGCGCCTATCGAGGCCCTTATGAGGTTGGGGTTGTAGAGGTCGGTCAGGGGATCGCAGATGATGACTCCGTCCGCTCCGGCGGCATCGGCGCTGCGCAGGACCGCCCCCAGGTTGCCCGGCTTCTCGACGCTTTCGAGCACGACATACAGAGGGCTGCCTTCCTTGCGGAGCTGCTCCAGGGTGAGGGCCTTGGCGTGCACTTCGGCAACTATCCCTTCTGTGCCCTCGCGGTAGGCAATCTTCTCATACACCTGGCGGCTCAGGACGAAAACCTTTCCTGAGGCCATCTGCGGGAACTCCCTCGAGAGGCTCTCGTAGGCGGAGTCCAGTACGAAGAAAGCCTCCACGCTGTAGCCGGCGTCCAGGCAATGCTTCAGTTCGCGCCTTCCCTCGACCACGAATAAAGCGCTTTCGCGCCGCTCAGAGGATTTCTGCTGCAGCGCGACAAGCTTCTTTATCTTCGAATTAGAAGTAGATGTAATCTCTTGAATCACAGGGATTTATTCTTCCTTTTTCCCGGCGTTTTCCTTTTTGAGTATCTTCTCCGGCCTCATCTGAGGGAAGAAAAGAACATCCTGGATGGTGGTCTGGCCGGTCATAAACATAGTCAGGCGGTCGATGCCCATTCCCAGGCCTGAGGTCGGTGGCATACCGTACTCGAGGGCGCGGACAAAGTCGTAGTCGATGAACATCGCCTCGTCGTCACCCTTGCTCTTGAGGGCAGCCTGCTCCTCGAATCTCTCGAGCTGGTCGATAGGGTCATTGAGCTCGGAATATGCGTTGGCGAGCTCCTTGCCGCAGACGAAGAGTTCGAAACGCTCGGTCAGGCTCGGGTCCTCGCGGTGTCTCTTGGTCAGAGGAGACATCTCAACAGGGTAGTCGGTGATGAAGGTAGGCTGGATGAGCTTGTCCTCACAGTATGCTCCGAAGATGGCGTCGATGAGCTTGCCCTTGCCCATAGAAGGCTCGATTTCTACGTGGAGGTCCTTGCAGACCTGGCGCAGGGCATCCTCGTCCATACCCTTGACATCCACTCCGGCGTACTCGCGGATGGCCTCAAGGATAGGCAGACGGCGGTAGCTGCCGCCGAAGTCAACCTCGTGCTCGCCGATCTTCACCCTGGTGGTGCCGTTGACCTCGTTGGAAATCCTGCAGAGCATCTTCTCGACGAAGTTCATCATCCAGTTATAGTCCTTGTATGCCACATAGATTTCCATACAGGTGAACTCCGGGTTGTGGGTCTTGTCCATACCCTCGTTGCGGAAGT
>JAEDLO010000053.1 GCA_016295245.1 Bacteroidales bacterium
TCAAGCCTTCCACCCCTCTGAGGGAGGGCCTGAGGGCCTTCGCCCGCTGGTACGCAGGATACTACGGGCCTGCGCGCTAGGCGCGGGCTCGGGGCTCTGATGTATTTTTTTTCATTTTTTTCCGCGGATTTGTCCGGTTTTTGCATCTATAGTGTAGAAAGTACAAATTATAGGAGACCTACACAATGAGATACAGGGCCATACTTCTGCTTCCATTTCTTTATCTTCTGTCCGCCTGCGGTACAACGGCGGATCTGGTAAACAGCAACTACATTGACGGTATCTACTACCGTCCGCAGCCGGCACCGGAACCGGTGGTGCTCAAGTCCAAGGAGGACTTCGAGGCCCTCGGCCGTCTCGGCGCGCAGGCCGGCATCGGCAGACGTGACACCCTGGTTGTCGTCCACCAGTACGAGGATCCTTGGGACTCCTGGTACTACTCTCCTTGGCGTTACAGCACCTGGTACTATCTGCCTTGGGCAAGCTCGGCGTTCTACTGGGACTCTTGGTACTACAACCGCTACTACTGGGGCTACTATCCTTCATATTATTACGGCCCGTGGTATTACGGCTATTACGACCCTTGGTACTATGACCCTTGGTACAACAGCCACTGGCACCACCACGGCGGCGTCGCCCACCACTATCCTGTCGGCAGCGTAAAGCGCCACGACGGCTTCAACTACAACGCCGGCCGCGTGAACATCTCCCGCAACCAGGCCCAGGGCGGCTCTTACGGCAGCGGCGGCTCAGTCCGCGTCGGCTCAAGCTCAGGTTCAGTCCGCGTTGGCTCAGGCTCATCGGCGGGTTACCGTCCGGGCAGCGGCAGCAACGTGCGCAGTAACGGCTCGAACCATAGCTACAGGGCTGAGAGCAGCGCGACTCAGAACCGCAGCGGCAGCGGCTACAACTACGTCCGCAGGGCGAACCCTTCAGGCTCGTCTTCAGGCAGCACTAGCACTTCGCGCAGCTATAACTCCAACAACAACAATAGCTCACGCAGCTACAATTCCGGCACGACACGCTCATCCGGCAGCTCGTATTCCGGCGGCGGAAGCTACGGCGGAGGCGGCGGTGCATCCCGCAGTATGGGCGGCGGCAACGGAGGTGGCGGCGGCTCAAGAGGCGGTCGCAGGTAAGCCCTCCCGTAGTGTTAAACCCTTTAGATTCAGCGAATTATTATGAAAACCAGATTTGCTCTCACAGCCCTTCTCCTCTGCCTTGGAGCAGCGGCGGGCGCCCAGAATATGTATGACGCGATAGCGTTCAGCCAGACCAACAACTTCGGCACCGCGCGTTCGGCCGCTCTCGGCGGCGCGGGTACCGCCCTTGGCGGCGACCTCGGAATGGTAGCTACCAACCCTGCAGGCTCGGCAGTTGCCGGCTATGGCCAGGCCGTGGTGACCCAGAACATATCGATTTCGGGCACCAGCTCCGCCTATGCCCCGTATGCCAACGACTTCGGCGCCGCTTCAAACCGCAACCGCGCGCGCTACATCACCCCTGACTTCGGCGCTTCGCTCGCCTTCAACACCGGCAACCGCAAGGGCCTCAGGCGCGTGACCATCGCGTTTTTCACCAACCAGAGCTATGACTATAACTCCTATGCCGACGCCTATGGGCGCAACGGCAAGACCTCCAAGGCCGGCGAACTCGCTTCCGCCGCCTGGGGTCTGGATGAGTCCGTGCTCGCAAACAGCAACTCCTACAGCTCTTCCGGCGTGCCTTGGGACGTGCTTACGGGCTATCAGGGCGGCCTGATTGCCTCGACTTCCTCTAGCGACGGCTCCTATATCGGCATCACCCAGGGCTTCAACAAACGCGGTCTCAATTATGTGCCGGGCGAGCTCTCACAGTCTGCCGAGTACAGCAAGACCGGCGTCAAGAAGGAGGCCGTCTTCAACATCGGCTTCGACTTCTCCGACAAGTTCTATTTCGGAGTGAACATCGGTACTCCGAGGCTCTCTTACGACTACTTCGAGAACTTCAGCGAGTCCGCCGTCAATACCGACAATTTCCCTATTTACTACGATGATGATGCCGGCATCGAACGCACTGATTACTTCAAGAGCGCCAGCTACGGCTACCACTACGCAGCCGACGTGAAGGGCTCATACGTCAAGCTCGGTATGATTTTCCTGCCGACCAGGCATCTCAGAGTGGGCGCCACCGTCCAGCTCCCTGGCCGCCTGAAGGTATCGGAGACCTTCCAGTATGAGGCTTCTACCCGCACCGTAGAGGGTGCGTGGAACGACAACGCCTCTTCTCCTGTCGGCGAGTATTCTTACAAGATCAATACCCCTTACAGCATCGGCGCCGGCCTTGCCTACTCTGTTGACAGAGGTTTGCTGAGCGTTGATTATGAGCTGGTTGACTACAGCTCGATGCGCTTCACGGGCGTCGATACATTCAGGGCGCTCAACGAGACCAACCGCAGGTTCGCCGGCGTACAGCACATTATCCGCGCCGGTCTGGAGTTCAAGCTCAACAAGTCCTTCGCCGTCCGCGCCGGCTACTCGTTTATGACCGACCCGGAGCGCACCTGGAGCAATGACTTGGGCGAGATAGTGGACGCTTCAACCTTCTCAAACAATTTCGACGACTATGACAGCCACGCGCGCAGCCTGGTTTCATACCGCTACAATAATTCCCTGACCCGTACCGCATCGCTGGGCTTCGGATATTCTTCTTCCGGCTCGTTCTTTGCCGACTTCGTCTGCCGGGTTACGAGGTATCCGACTTTCAAGGTCGCCCCGTATTACGACTACGACGTATATGACAAGGACGGTAAGCTCCTGGATGTGGCTTCGCCTGTGGTAAAGATTGACCGCAATCTCTGGAATCTTGCCCTGACTGTGGGCTGGAGGTTCTAAACAAATATAGATTCTGATTTAACCGATGAAATTTACAGCTAAACAACTGGCCGAGGTGCTCGGGGGCAGCGTAGAGGGCGACCCGAAGGCCACCGTCACCTCTTTCGCCAAGATTGAACAGGGCAAGACCGGCCAGCTCTGCTTCTTCGCCAATCCCAAATACGAGCACTATGTCTATAAGAGCAAGGCTTCGGTGATTCTCGTCAACAACGACTTCGCCCCGAAGGAGCCGGTTGCGGCGACCCTCGTCAGGGTGCCGAACGCCTATGACGCCCTTGCCGACCTGCTCAAGTATGTCAATGACCAGAAAAAGGCTTACCGCCGCCACCGCGGCCGCTGCTGCATCGCCTGGAGCGCCAAAATAGGTAAGCGCGTGTGGGTGGGCAACTTCGTGACCATCGGAAAGAAGGCGCAGGTGGGGGAGTGCACCCGCATCTTCGATAACGTGACCATCGGCGAGGGCGCCCGCATCGGCAGCCACTGCATCATCTACCCCGGTGTCCACATCTTCCCGGGTTCGGTAATCGGCGACCGCGTCATCCTGCACGCCGGCTGCATCATCGGCGACGACGGCTTCGGCAACGCCCCTCAGCCTGACGGCAGCTGGAAGAAAATCGAGCACGTGGGCAACGTCATCATCGGCAACGACGTCGAGATCGGCTCCAACACGACGGTTGACCGCGCCCCTATGGAGTCAACCATCATCCACGACGGCGTGCGTATCGACAACCTTTGCCAGATAGCTCACAACGTGGAGGTAGGGGAGAACACCGCTATGGCGGCCCTGACGGGCGTCGCCGGCTCCACCAAGATTGGAAAGGGCTGCATCTTCGCCGGCCAGGTCGGCATCGCAGGCCATATCAAGATTGCGGACCGCACCACAGTCGGAGCGCAGTCCGGCATCATCGGAAACGTGCGCACTCCGGGCCAGACCCTCTTAGGTATGCCGGCCATCGATCACAAGACTTTCCTCAAGTCTTACGCCAAATTCAAGCAGTCCGGTGAGGAGTAATATTTTTTTTCGTATCTTTGCCGCCCGATGAATCAATATACACTTTCAAATACTTACGTCTTCAAAGGCAGGGGCCTTCACACAGGCAAGGAAGCTACTGTCAAGGTAGGACCTGCCGCAGAAGATACCGGAATAATATTCTATAGGACAGATGCTGCTGTCCGCATTCCGGCGAGAGCCGACAGGATCAGCAGGACCGACAGGTGCACCATCCTCACCGAGGATGGCGTTTCGGTATTTACAATTGAGCATCTGCTTTCAGCCCTTACGGGCCTGGGTGTTGACAACGCCTTTGTCGAGATTGACAACGACGAAGTCCCTATTCTTGACGGCAGCGCCCTTCCTTATGTCTCGGCTTTTCTTGCCGACGGACTTGAGGAGCAGGCTGCGCCGCGTCGCTATATCACTATAGATGAGGAGATTGAGGTGAAGGACGAGCAAACCGGATCCTGGGTAAGGGTCACTCCTGCCGACAAGTTCAGCTGCGAGGTTACGGTGGATTTCAACTCCAGGGTGCTGGGCGTGCAGAGCGCTTCCTGGACCGAAGGCGACGACTACGCCGGCCAGATTGCACCCTGCCGCACCTTCTGCTTCTTCCACGAGTTGGAGTTCCTCGCCTCGAAGGGCTTGGTCAAGGGCGGCGACGTGGACAACGCCATCGTGATCGTGGAGCATCCGGTCACCCGCGAGCAGGTGGACAGGATGGCTTCCATCTTCAACCAGCCCAGGCTCGACGTGACCGAGGCGGGTTACCTCTCCAACCTCACCCTGCGCTTCGACAACGAGTGCGGCAGGCACAAGCTTCTCGACCTGATCGGAGACATCAGGCTCGCCGGCGGCTTCCTCAAGGCACACGTGAGCGCCTACAAGCCCGGCCACACCATCAACAGCGTGTTAACCAAGAAAATCGTATCAAAAATTTTAGTAAATGGCTAATATCCATCCGCTAGCAACCGTAAGCCCCAACGCGAAGTTGGGCGAAAACGTTGAAGTAGGCCCATACGCCTTCATCGATGACAATGTCGTAATCGGCGACAACTGCAAGATTCATCCTCACGCGACCATCTACCCTTATGTGACTATGGGCAGCGGCTGCCAGGTTTTCCCGGGAGCCGTCGTGGGCGCCGTGCCTCAGGATCTGAAGTTTGAGGGCGAAGTGACCTATGTGGAGATTGGCGACAACGTCACCATCCGCGAGTGCGCCACCATCAACCGCGGCACCAAGGCGAGCGGCAAGGGCGTGACCAAGGTCGGCAGCAACACCCTGATTATGTCTTACGTGCACATCGCGCACGACTGCCGCGTCGGCAACCACTGCATCCTCGTGAGCTATGTGGGCATCGCCGGCGAGACTGAGGTGGACGACTGGGCGATTATCGGCGGCAGCACCGTCGTGCACCAGTTCTCCCACATCGGTACCCACGCAATGGTCGGAGGCGGCACCGCCGTCAACAAGGACATCCCGCCTTACGCCATCTGCGGCCGCACCCCTATCTGCTTTGCGGGCGTCAACCTTGTCGGCCTGCGCCGCAGGGGCTTCGAATCCGACACCATCCGCACCATCAAGGATATCTACGACACCATCTACTACCAGGGCTACAACGTCTCTGACGCCTGCTCGAAGGTAGAGGCCGGCTTCCCGCAGTCGGTGGAGCGTGACACCATCCTTGAGTTCATCAGGAACTCCAAGCGCGGCATCGTCCGTGCCGGAGATTCTTCGACCAGGGGTTCCATTGAGTAGGGTGCCGACGCTTCCAATCGCATATTTTCCACCGGTAGAATACTTTGCAGTCCTTGCAAGGTATTCTTCGGTTTATGTCGAGGCCTGCGA
This sequence comes from Bacteroidales bacterium, assembly GCA_016295245.1. Classification (GTDB taxonomy): domain Bacteria; phylum Bacteroidota; class Bacteroidia; order Bacteroidales; family UBA932; genus Cryptobacteroides. Next base: position 5,717 of record JAEDLO010000053.1, read on the forward strand.
GAATTACCAGAAGCAGTCTTACCGCAACCGCTGCCACATCTACGCCGAGAACGGCGTCCAGGCCCTGAGTTTCCCGGTGCGCCACGTCGGGGGCTCCTTCCGCATCCCGATTACCGAAATCGAGGTGGACTACAGCACTCCCTGGGTGCGCAAGACCGAGCGCTGCATCGACACGGCCTATATGTCCTCGCCTTTCTTCGAGTATTACCGCGACCCTCTTTTCGCCATCCTGGACTCCTGCCCGAGGACGCTCTGGGAGCTGGATATGAAGCTTATCGGCTTCTTCATTGCTAAAATCGGGCTCAAAACCGAGCTGGTCCCGACCACTTCTTTCGACCCTTCTCCGCTCGAAATCCATCCCAAGAAAGCCAACACCATTCTTCAGGACTACGGCCTCGACCGACCATATTATCAGGTCTTTTCGTCCAAGTACGGCTTCATCCCCAACCTCTCTGTGATGGACCTGCTCTTCAACGAGGGTCCCGAGTCCATCTGCTGCCTGCTGTAGCCGCTGCCCCTTCCCGCCGCCTTTCCTCTGCCTTTTCCGCCGCCGGTGCTACGGGTGCCGCCGCGGATAATTTGTTATTTCCCAAAGTTTTGCTATATTTGCAACGTGAAAGAGATTGAAGGCCCCCGACGAGGTCTTCTTTTTTTATAAAAATGGACAGAATCAAAATGGAAAGCGTGGCCTCTGCGGCCGCAAGCGAGCGCGGATGCTCGATAGTTGAACTTGCGTTCAACGACGACGACAACATCTTCGAGATTACCATCGACAAGGCCGACGGCGACGTGCAACTCGCCGATTGCGAGCACGTTCACCGTGCCATCCTTGCCGCTTTCGACAGGAATATCGAGGATTACTCCCTTACGGTGGGCTCTGTGGGCATCGATGCCGAGGAGGCCGACGAAATGCTGAAAACAATAAATGAATAAAAGATAATGGAAAAGGAAAAAGTGATTACCCTCATTGACGCCTTCAAGGATTTCAAGGAGGAGAAGAACATCGACCGTCCTTTGATGATGCAGGTGCTCAAGGACGTGTTTCTCACCCAGCTTGCAAAGACCTATGGCTCTTCTGACAACTTTGACGTGATCGTCAACGTTGACAAGGGAACCTGCGAGATTTACCAGAACTTCGAGGTTGTCGAGGAGGTGGAGAACCCTAACGCCGAGATTACCCTCGAGGGCATCAAGGAGGACGGTGGCGACTACCAGGACTACGAGATTGGCGACCAGTATTCGAAGTTCCTCCCTCTCGCAGCCTTCGGACGCCGCGGTATCCTCAATATCCGCCAGAACCTCCAGGGCCGCATTATGGACATCGAGAAGGCCAACGTCTATAAGAAGTACTCCGAGAAGGTCGGCGAGATCTTCACCGGCGAGGTTTACCAGACCTGGTCAAAGGAGGTGCTCATCCTCGACGAGGACGGCAATGAGCTCCATATCCCTAAGAGCGAGCAGATTCCGGGCGAGCACTTCAAGAAGAGCGACAACGTTCGCGCCATCATCAAGTCCGTCGAGATGAAGAACAACACTACTCCATACATCATCCTGAGCCGCACCAGCCCTGAGTTCCTCGAGAGGCTCTTCGAGCAGGAGGTTCCGGAGATTGCCGACGGTCTTATCACCATCAAGAAGGTGGTCAGGGTTCCGGGCGAGCGCGCCAAGGTGGCCGTTGAGTCTTACGACGACCGCATCGACCCGATCGGAGCCTGCATCGGCGTGAAGGGTGGACGTATCACAGGCATCGTCAATGAGCTCCGCCACGAGAACATCGACGTGATTCCTTGGTCGCAGAACCCGACCATCCTCATCCAGCGCGCCCTCAACCCGGCCGAGGTGTCGAGAATCGATCTTGGCGAGAGCCCTGAGGACAAGGTGAAGGTATATATGAGGCCGGACCAGGTAAGCAAGGGTATCGGCCGTCACGGTGTCAACATCCAGCTTGCAGGTATGCTCCTGGGCCGCGAAATTGAGGTTTACAGGGAGTTTGCCAAGGGCGAGGAAGATGAGGAGGATGACGTACTTCTCAGGGACTTCGCCGATGTTATCGACAGCTGGGTAATCGACCGTCTCGAAGAGATTGGCTGCGACACGGCAAGAAGCGTACTTGCCCTCTCACCTGAGGATATCGCCAAGAGGGCCGACCTCGAGGATGAGACCGTAGCGGACGTGATTGAGATACTCAAAGCAGAATTCGAAGACTAATGGCAGAAATCAGATTAAATAAACTTATCAAAAAGTACAACATCGGCTTGAGCGAGCTTGTGGATTTCCTCCGCAAGCAGGGCGCTGAAGTCGATGAGAGCCCGAATGCGAAGGTTTCCGACGAGTATGTCGAGAAGCTGGACAAGCAGTTCGGCAAGGATCTCGAGATGGCGGCCGAGGCTGCTAAGCTTGAGATCAAGCTGACCAATATCATTGAGAAGAACAACAGCTCGAAGGCTGTCCGTGAAGAGGAGGAGGAAGCTGAAGAGACCATTTCCTACAAGGACAACAGCCTCTCGGGCAAGAAGCTCGCTCCCGCCCCTGCAGCGGAGCCGGAGCCTGCCGTCTCTGAGCAGCCTGCCGCCGAGCCGGTGCTTGCTGAAGAGCCTGCTGCCTCTGAGCAGCCTGCCGCCGAACTCTCTGCCACTGAGCCCGCTGTCACCGAGCCTGAACGCGCCGTTGAGGCCGCCCCTGCCGATGAGCCGGACTATGAGGAGCCGCAGGAGTCTGCCCCTGAGCAGCCTGCCGCCCGTCAGGCGCTTGCCGATGAGCCTGCAGCCGCCCAGGAAGCTGCCTCTGAGCCGGAGATTGCCGCTGATGAGCCGGAGAGCGTTGTTGAGGCCGCTCCTGCCGATGAGCCGAAGGCTGAAGAAGCGCAGTCTGCCCAGAGCGCCGGTGGCCTGAAGGTCTTCGGCAAAATTGACCTCAGCCAGTTCGACCGCAAGCCAAAGAAGCGCGAGCGCATCAACAAGAACAGCCAGAAGGTGGATGTCGCCAAGGTGGGCGCCAACATCGACAAGAAGCAGGCGAAGAAGGACCGCCCTGCCCAGCAGAACGGCAACGCTTCGCAGCAGCATCCCCAGAACCAGCCTAATCAGGGCAAGGGGCGCAACAAGCGCGACCGCGACCGCTTCAAGCCGGCCTTGACCGAGGCCGAGCAGGATGAGCTCCAGAAGGAGATTCAGAAGCAGGTCAAGGAGACCTACGCCAAGATGAACGAGGGCAAGAAGAACAACTTCGGCGCGAAGTACCGCAAGGAGAAGCGCGAGGCTGCCGCCCTTCGCAACCAGGAGGAGATGATGGAGGCCGCCGCAGAGCAGAAGGTGCTCAAGGTGACCGAGTTCGTGACCGTCAACGACCTTGCGACGCTGATGAACAACACCCCTGTGGTGAAGGTTATCGGCGCTTGTATGAGCCTCGGTCTGATGGTGTCCATCAACCAGCGACTCGACGCGGAGACCCTGGTGCTCGTGGCCGAGGAGTTCGGCTACAAGGTCGAGTTCGTCACCGCCGAGATTTCGGAGGAGTTCACCGGCGTCCAGGAGGACAAGCCTGAGGATCTCCAGCCGAGGCCGCCTATCATCACCGTGATGGGCCACGTTGACCACGGTAAGACTTCGCTTCTTGACTACATCCGCAAGTCCAATGTGATTGCCGGAGAGGCCGGCGGCATCACCCAGCACATCGGCGCCTACAACGTCAAGCTGCCGGATGGCCGCCATATCACCTTCCTCGATACTCCGGGCCACGAGGCGTTCACCGCTATGCGCGCCCGTGGTGCCCAGCTCACCGACCTTGCGATCATCATCGTCGCCGCAGACGACGCCGTGATGCCTCAGACCGTCGAGGCTATCAACCACGCGCAGGCTGCGAATGTGCCTATGGTCTTCGCAATCAACAAGATAGATAAGCCGGGCGCGGACAGCGACAAGATTCGCCGCCAGCTCTCCGAGATGAACATCCTCGTCGAGGACTGGGGCGGCAAGTACCAGTGTCAGGAGATTTCCGCCAAGAAGGGTCTTAACGTGGACAAGCTTCTTGAGAAGGTGCTCCTCGAAACCGACCTGCTCGAGCTCAAGGCGAACCCTAACAAGCTCGCTTCGGGTGCCGTAATCGAGTCGTCGCTGGACAAGGGCCGCGGCTACCTGGCAACCGTCCTCGTTCAGGACGGAACCCTGCGCCAGGGCGACTGCGTCCTCTGCGGAAGCTACTACGGCCGCGTGAAGTCTATGTTCAACGAGCGCGGACAGAAGGTCAGCGAGGCTGGACCGGCAACTCCTGTGTCCATCCTCGGCCTTAACGGCGCGCCGGCTGCCGGTGAGAAGTTCAATGTCCTGACCGATGAGCGCGAGGCCAAGAATGTGGCCAACAAGCGCGAGCAGCTCCTGCGCATCCAGGGCATCAAGACCCAGAAGCATATGACCCTCGAAGAGATCGGAAGGCGTATCGCCATCGGCAACTTCAAGGAGCTCAACATCATCGTCAAGGGTGACGTGGACGGCTCTGTGGAGGCCCTTTCAGACTCGCTCATCAAGCTCTCTACCGAGGAGGTTAAGGTGAACGTGATTCACAAGGCTGTCGGCGGCATCTCCGAGTCAGACGTGCTGCTTGCCGAGGCTTCGGACGCCGTGATCGTCGGCTTCCAGGTGCGTCCTACCACCGAGGCCCGCCGTGCAGCGGACCGCGACGGCATCGAAATCCGCCTCTACTCCGTGATTTACGACTGTATCAACGAAGTCAAGGACGGTATCGAGGGTATGCTCGAGCCTGAGAAGAAGGAAGAGGTCATCGCCACCGCCGAGATCAAGCAGACCTTCCGCATCAGCAAGGTCGGCACCATCGCCGGCTGTATCATCCGCGACGGCAAGATGGTCCAGAAGTCGAAGGTGCGCCTCATCCGCGACGGCATCGTGATCTACACCGGAGAGCTCGGCTCGCTCCAGATCGGCAAGGACCAGGCCAAGGAGGTCACCTCCGGCAAGGAGTGCGGTATGAGCATCGCCGGCTACAATGACATCAAGGAGGGCGACATCATCGAAGCCTTCCAGATAGTTGAGATTAAACGAACACTCTAGAAATGAAGAAGATAATAGCAACAGCCGCGGCTCCGGCCGCAATCGGACCATACTCACAGGCAGTCGAGCTCAACGGCACCCTCTTCGTGTCGGGCCAGCTCCCTGTCAATCCGCTTGACGGCTCGATGCCCGAGGGCATCGAAGCACAGACCAGGCAGAGTCTGGACAACATCTTCGCCATCCTGAAGGAGGCGGGTCTTGGCGCCGACGACGTCGCCAAGACCTGCGTCCTCCTGCAGGACATCAAAGACTTCGGCGCGATGAACGCCATCTACGCCGAATACTTCCCCGGCACCAAACCTGCCCGCGTCTGCTACCAGGTCGCCGCCCTCCCTAAAGGCGCCCTCGTCGAAATCGACGCCATCGCCGGGAAATAACAGTTCGGAGAGCTTTCGCTTGGGGGCTCGCGCGGGTTTTCCGGCGGGAGAGTCTGGTTTGGGTCCGTGCTGGGGTTTTCCGGCGGGGGCCTAGAGTGGGCTTTCCGGCGCGAGTGTGACTCGCCCTTTTGGCTGGGCTCGGGTTCTCCTCTTCCCGCGCAGCGTCCCAATTTAACATGCTGAGAATAGCCTGAAAGAGGCCGACAACAGTCTTCTGTTGCCGGCCTCTCTCCGTATTTGCCCAACCTTTTTCAACTCACCTCCTTCTCCCTTCATCCGCTCTCTTCTCCTTTCATCCTCTCACCCTTCTCTCGTCCAATCTCTCTCTCAATCTCCGCTCTCCATCCTCTCTCCCCACTTCGTGTCATTCACCTGCGCGGGTTACCCCCTTCAGAAGTACCTCTGAGGCATCCTGGGTGCGCAGGTGAGACCATTAAGCCCTCACCTGCGCGGTTGAC
>JAEDLO010000134.1 GCA_016295245.1 Bacteroidales bacterium
ACCATCTCGCACCTCGGCTACATCAAGCGCACCCCGCTTGCGGAGTTCCATACCCAGGCGCGCGGCGGAGTCGGCAAGAAGGCCAGCTCAACCCGCGACGAAGACTTCATCGAGCACATCTACGTCGCCAATATGCACTCTACGATGCTCTTCTTCACCGACAAGGGAATGTGCTACCGCCTCAAGGTATATGAGCTTCCTGAAGGCACCCGCACCGCTAAGGGCCGTGCTGTCCAGAACCTGCTCACCATCGACCAGGACGACAGGATACGTACATATCTTAACGTCAGCTCGATAGAGGATCCGGCATACACCGAAAGCCACTTCGTCACCCTCGTTACCAAGCGCGGCGTCATCAAGAAGACCAACCTCGCCGAATACTCAAACAAGAGAAGCCGCAACAAGGGCATCATCGCCATCAATATACGCGAGAATGACGAGCTGCTCGACGCCCTGCTGACTGACGGTAGCGCCGACATTATGATTGCAGCCCGCAACGGACGCTGCTGTCGCTTCCACGAAGATGAACTCCGTGCGCTCGGACGCAACTCTTCCGGCGTGAGGGGCATCAACATCGAGGACGATGACGAGGTTATCGGCGCCAATACCTACACACCTGCCCCTGAGGGCGCTCAGGAGTCCAGAATCCTCGTTGTCAGCGAGAACGGATACGGTAAGAGATCTGATCCTAACGACTATCGCGTGACCTCAAGGGGAGCCAAGGGTGTGAAAACAATTGACATCACCGAAAAGACTGGCCCGCTTGTTGCAATCAAGAACGTGACGGAAGACAATGATTTGATGATAATAACCAAATCAGGCTTGACCATCAGGATGTCCGTATCCGATATCAGAGAGGCCGGAAGGGCCACCCAGGGCGTCCGACTGATCAATATTCGCGAGGGAGACGCCATTGCGGCCGTAAGCCCGGTAGCCAAGAGCGAGGAGGATGAAAATCCTGCTCCGGAACAAGAAATTTAACTTTTTTACCAATATTTCTTATGAAGAAAATTTTAACCATTCTGGCACTCGCTGCTTCAATGCAGCTCGCCAATGCACAGCAGGGATCAGTCAAGAGCGTATCAGCCGCAAAGGCTGCTTATGACAAGGCTGCCGCCGCTGTTGAGAATGCAAAGCAGAACACTAAGACTGCTACCTGGATCAAATACGGCCAGACCCTCCTCGACGCCTACAATGCTCCTGCAGGAGCTGCTTGGCTCGGTATGAGCCGTCAGGACCTCACCCTGCTCGGCGGTGGCGAGAAACCTGTATCAGAGGAGCAGGTTACCCTTGGCGGAAAAGAATACACCAAGGTCGCTTTTGCCAACAAGAACCTCTATTTCGCCGCTGACGGTGTGCTCAATATCATTGAAGTAACCCAGCCTGTAGTGGAGAACGCCCTTGAGAAGGCTGTCGAGGCTTACACCAAGGCTGCCGAGCTCGACGAGAAGGGACAGAAGGCAAAGGAGATCAACGCTGCCCTGAAGACCGTTGTCAGCAAGTACATCGACGAGGCATACAACTGCTATACCTTCGGTGATTACTCAAAGGCTTCAGTCCTCTTCGAGAAGGCTGCAAACCTTTCAGAGTCAAAACTCATAGGCGAGACCAATGACGATGCAGTTTACAACGCTGCATTCACCGCCTGGTCTGCAGGTGAGCTCGAGAGGGCAAAGTCTCTCTTCGAGAGGTGCCTTTCTACCGGCAACCAGGGTGAGGGCGGCGAAGTTTACGCCAAGCTCGCAGACATCGCCGAGAAGCTCGGTGACAACGTTGCGCGCAAGAACTATCTCGAGGAAGGTTTCTCAAAGAACCCTGAGAGCCAGAGCATCCTCGTGGGTCTTATCAACTACTACCTCTCAAGCAACGAGGACACCAACCGTCTGTTTGAACTCCTCGATCAGGCAAAGAAGAATGATCCTAAGAATGCTTCCCTGTACTATGTTGAGGGAAATATCCACAACCAGCTTGGCAACGGCGACAAGGCTGTTGAGGCTTACAACAAGTGCGCTGAGATCGATCCTAACTACGAGCACGGCTACATCGGCCTCGGTCTGTATTACTACAACCTCGCTGTCGATCTTCAGGAAAAGGCTTCACAGGAGGTGGATGATGCCAAGTATATGGCTCTCCTCGGCGAGTTCGAGACAGCCCTCAAGGCTTGCATCGAGCCGTTCGAGAAGGCTTTCGAGATCACCAAGACCCCTGACACCAAGGTCGGTGTTGCTGAGTACCTCAAGAATGCCTGCTACCGCTTCCGCACTACTTCTGCCGAGTATCAGGAGAAGTACGACAAGTACGCTGCAGCCAGCGCACAGTAATCACCTGCCGATTCCGGTCGCCTGACTTACCCTGTTGTAAGTCGCGATCATATTTTCATAATCATAAGGAGTGAGCCATTCGGATTTCCGGGTGGCCCATTCTTTTATCCAGATGGTCTTGTAGTTGTCGCTCAG
>JAEDLO010000007.1 GCA_016295245.1 Bacteroidales bacterium
ACAAGACCATCGAGGACGTGCTGGAGGTGAGCCGAAAGCCAATTGCATATACGCACGGCTGCTGCAGCGCCCTGAGTGGCTCGAAGCGCAATCTCCCCGACACGCTGATAAAGGGCATCGCCCAGGGTGGCGGAGTAGTCTGTATGAGCATCTACCCGCCGTTCCTTTCCGATGACTTCAGAAGGAGCTTTTCTGAGCCGCAGATAAGCGAAATGCTAAGTGTGGAAGACAGCTTCATCGCAAACCCTTCGGACGATAAGGCTCGAAGGGCGTGGGAGCAGGTGCTGCTCGATCTCCGGAAGTTGCCAAGGCCAGGGGTCGGTGCGGTCGCTGACCATATCGAGCATGCAGTCAGTGTAGCCGGTGTTGAACACGTCGGTATAGGCACTGATTACGATGGAATTGAAGTGACGGCCCAGGGGCTTGAGAGCGTGGATTTGATGCCCCGGCTTTGGGACGAGCTAAAAAGCAGAGGTTTTAACGCCAAGGAAATCTCTATGATAGCAGGAGAAAATCTCCTCCGTGTGATGAAAGAAGTGCGTAAAAAATGATACATTTGGTACCAAAGAGAGTTCTATTTGCCTCAATTTAGGTACCAAATGTAATCTAACAAAAATGTTATCCTATCTAACTTTGATGTTACTTTGCTTGATTATCAATACTTTGACTTTTCTGAATATATTTTTCTAAAAATTGCAAAGCAACACAAGTAAATTGTCGAATATTATCTTTTCTGACTCCCTTTCCGCTTTGGTAAATTGTTGATTCCGTACCCAGAGGGCCGCTGACTGCAATCCAGACCGTTCCCTCTGGATAGTGTTCGTCTCCTCCTTCAGCAAGGCCGGTAGTCGCAACGGAATAAGTGCTGCCAAACAGGGCGCGGACTCCTTCGGCCATAGCGCAGGCTACCTCGCTGGAGACTACGCCGTTGCTGGAAATGGTTTCAGAAGGCACGGAAAGTACCTTTTCTTTGATCTTTACGGCATAAGAGGTGACGGAGCCCAGGTAGTAGGCTGAAGAGCCGGAAACGGTGGTAATAAGGTGGGAAATGCGGCCTCCGGTGCAGGATTCGGCTGCGCTTAGGGTTTGGCCGGTGCCCTTGAGCAGGGCGCCTATGCGCCGCTCTACGGTGTTGCGTATCATACTTTATTGCTTGATTTTGATGCGCTTAGGAGTTTTTTGAGAACTTTGTTGATGAAGGAAGGCCCTTCGCGTAGCAGTCCTTCGCGCACTTCCACAAGGGATGCGCCGGCCTCCAGGGCGGCTTGTGCATCCTCCGGGCAGTTTATTCTGGTGTCTGAAATGATAGGCAGACGGGAAAGCGTGAGGCTGTAGGCAAACTTAATCTGATTGAGGTCCCGGAGTTCTATTCCGTCCACGCTGTTCATCATACAGTAGTGGATTACATCTTCCAGTCCCGAATTCGGAACCCCTTCTCCCAACCTAATGACTATAGGCTTGTAACTTTCTTCAAGAAGCCTTGCATCTAACAGATTATCAATGATATCCGTATTATCGTCCTCGCCCAGGTCTATGATGAAGAAGTCGAAGAAATCGTAGGCGAAAGAGAAGGCGTCGACATAGTCCCTGTCTATGCAGGCAGCAATGATGTCGTTGGGGCGGTCTTTCTGGATGTTGGCTACGGCCACGGCAATTTCCTTCCTCCCAAGGGGGCCCACTACTGTGAAGCTGAACCCCAGATTGCTCAGGTCGTTATACAGTTCCGCATTGAGATCCAAGCCTGAACTGAGTCCTACAGGATTGTAGAAATTGAGGCCGAAAAGCTCCTTCTGAAGGCCTACAGGGCGGTTTTTGTGGATCCAGCGGCGTATCATCCTGCCGCCCGGAACCAATCCGGTCCATTTGTAATAGCTCATCGCAAGCCTGGATGCCGTCTGGGGCTCAAGCTTGCGCGCAATAGGTTTGATTGTGATATCATAAAGGCCCATACTGCAAAGATAAGCATTTTCGGGCCGAATTATTTCAGCTCCTGATAGGTATTGTCGCTGTAGAAAACAAGAACTTTTACAATCTTCTTATTAGTAGAAGTTTGTCTATCATTTCTTGAAGTAATACTTGAGGTCTTGAAACTTGATTGTTTCGAAGAGCTTTGAGGCGCTGCCGGCTCCGGATAGTTCATCGCCGACTGGAAAATCAGGGCGTCATCCTGGTTCTCAAATGCTTCAATGCTAAGGTCATCTTCTTCATTATCAAATAGTTCGCCAGATGAAGAAGGGGGAGTCTGCTCTTCTTTTACAGGCTGTCCTATGCTTTTGTACATCTTTCCTTTGCCCGTCACCAGCCAATCGAGGTTCAGGGCAGGATAGGCTCTGAGCAGTTTCTCGATGAAATCGAAGCCCGGTTTGTTCCTGCCGGACAAGATGTGGGAGATATTTGCCCTTGCCACGCCCAGAGTTTCTGCAAACTGGGATTGGGAGATGTTTTCTGCGGACAGAAATTGCTGTAAACGCCTGTTCATAATTCTTAACTGTTACGTTACAAATGTAAGCAATTAATATGTAAACAACAATAGGTTACAAACGGAAACAATAGGGGATTGTCAGCATATTGTGGATGAATTGTTTAGAAATTATGGTGAAGTAATACTCTATGTCAAATAATATAAATAACTGATAATAAATACAATAAATACTATTGTTATACCCAAGATAACAGCCGTGTATGCTTATTTGGCCGAGATGTAAACAAGAATTGCTAAAGCAATAGGGGAGACTGAATATATTAACCGGCTGAATATCAATTAGTAAATAGAGACTTTAATTTTGATATAATTAGTACTTATTTTACAAAAGTAAAATTTACAAATTATTTCATTGTTAATTTCATTTGTTTGCATAATGTAACAGGAATGAAACAAATGTTAACAATTTTCACACCCTTTTTCCGTCTTCATAAACTTGTTATATTTGTATTATGAAACCTTCAGTATTGCGATATCTGGCGCTGGCCGCCTTCTCATTTTCTATATTGCTCCCATTCAAAGCAATCGCTGCCTCCGGGGTTGACAGCCTCTTTGTTGATGCCAGAGGTTCATTCCATCAGGAGATTCTCAACGGTCATTATTCGAGCCAGATGAGGGCCGACTACCTCAATCTCCATATATACGGCAAAATCAACGATTCATTCACTTATCGCGTACGCCAGAGATTGAATGTCTGGATTGACAAACAAGACCCTTTCAGGGCAACAGACTGGATGAGTCTGAGTTGGAAGGCTACAGACAAGCTGACGCTTATGGCCGGAAAATCAGCTATTTTGATTGGAGGATATGAATATGACTCGGCTCCTATCGACGTTTATTTCTATAGCCAGTTCTGTTCAAACCTCAGCCAATACTTTGCCTTCGGCTTCAACCTCCAGTATGAGGTCGCAAAGAGCCAGTATCTGACCTTCCAGGTCTGCAATTCTCCGCTTGATACAGGTTTCAGCGAGGCTCTGGCCTACAATTTCGTATGGACGGGAGGTTTTGCTCCCTGGTGGGAGACTATATGGAGCCTCAATTTCATCGAAGATCCGCAGAGGCGCGTAATGAATTATATCGCTCTTGGTAATCACTTGTTATTCAATAAGGTACAGATTGACGTAGATTTCTTCCACAGGGCCTCTTTCAAGCAGCAGAATTTCTTTCTGTCGGATTATAGCCTTATAGGAAAGCTCATTTGGAGGGTCGGTAATTGGAATATTTGCGGAAAGGCAGGCTACGAGTCCAATGACGCTGCCAATGTGAACGCCAACGGTGAATCCTTCGACACCGTGCTCAAAGCCGGTACAAGCTATTTCTACGGCGGTTGCGGCCTGGAGTATTTCCCGCTCGGAAATGATGACGTGCGTCTGCATATTGCATATTACAGGGACAGTTTTGAGCACAAGGACAATCTTCAGATTGGTCTGAAGTGGAAGTTCCGCATCATTGGAGCTTCAAAATAGGGGCGGGGATGTCGGGAGAACTGCTAAAATACTACCTGGGGGCTAATGTGGAGGCGTTTTCGACCACAAGGGATGCCTCACTGCCATATCCTGTAACGACCGGTCATCAGGTGCACGGATCCCTTGTCGCCGAGGTCCGACGCCCGGGGATGGAACGCGATGAGCTGCAGGGCTTTGACGCCCTGGTTACGAATATTTCGGGGCTTGCCATTGGGGTGAGGACGGCAGATTGCGTCCCGATGCTTCTATATGATGCTGATAATCACGCTATTGCAGCGATTCATTCGGGCTGGAGGGGGACTGTGCAAGCGATTTCACAGGTCACAATCAATCGTATGTCTGCCCTTTACGGGACTCGTGCGTCGGCTTTGAGCGCAGTCATTGGACCTTGCATTGCCTTTGACTCTTTTCAGGTTGGCGAGGAACTGGTGGAGCAGTTCCGGAGTTGCGGATTCAGGATGGATGAGATTCATCGCTATGACGGTCCGAACCGCGAGGATATGGCCGGAGGCCACCATATTGACCTTGTCGGCGCCAATCGAGAGCTCCTTCTTGATGCAGGGCTCGACCCGTCGCGCATCCACGTCTGCGGAATCGACACTTACCGCGATTTGAATTTCTTTTCAGCCCGACGCGAAGGCACCGCCTGCGGCCGCATCATCAATTCAATAAAGATTACAGACTAAACTAGCCTCTCAACTTGTTTAGCGCTTTTGTTACACAATATATATTATGTTAACCAATGCGTGAAATACGGTCCCCTTTGTAAGATGAGGTATAAAATTTTTGTGCTTTAGCAAAATATGTTATACATTTGATATTTAATTACTAACACAATTAATAATGAAGAAAATCAATATTCTCTTTGTTCTTTTGCTGACGGCTTTACTTACCGCCTGCATCGGAAGAAAACTCGAAATGCCCGAGAGTCAGAAAGAATATAATGAATTTGATTTCTCGACCGTTTCGGAAAACATCTCCTTTGATGTTCAATATTCAAATACGGGAGTTGACGCACCTGTCTATTTTGAGGTCTATGACAGCTGCCCTGTAGAAAACGGGTCAGAAAGCGGCAATTATGTCAAGAAAGAAGGCCTGCTCCCTATTTTCACCTCATTTACAGATGAGAAGGGCAAGTATTCAGGCCAGGTTTCTTTGCCGTCTTACGTAGAGAAACTCTATTTCTATGCACCTCAATTCTACGCCCGCACTCTTTTGACTGCAAATGTTGTTGACGGCGCCGTATCTGTCTCCGATGACGCATCTGCTTCAGATATCGAAGTGAAGGCTACAACAGACAATCCATATTACTCATATATGGCTGATAATCTGACTGATGATCAGACTAAAGGGCGTCCGGATAACTACAAAGATTTTGAAGGAAACTACTGGAGATGCTGGCTCGGCGAGTATGATGAATATGCCGACGGTGCAATCCGTTATGCCTGCACGGATACCGAACTGCTCCCTAAGAATGTGGGTGACAAGTTCCTTACTTTCCACGAGGCTATCAATTCTGTTGGCACCCAGAAACTTTTGAATACTGAAGATTTTTATATGGCTGAGGCCGGAAAGCTCGTTCTTACCTTCCTTGGAGCTAACACTTCGTTCAACAACTCCTTGGGTTATTATTATTACGCTGAAGGCCAAAAACCTGAGACTGTGCAGAAGGCGAATGTCATAATGGTTTTCCCTAACACTCAGGACGGACTCTGGGAGAAGGCTTCCAAGGGTAGCAATAACGACGCTGCAGCCACTGCAGGTATGACCAGGAATACTTCCGTCAAGCTTATTTACTACCCGAATATTGCAAAAGGCAGTACAGAGGGAGCAACAGATGTTTTCCCTAAAGGCACCCGCATCGGACTTGTACTTGCAACCAATGCATTTTCACATAGGGTAAAATTTTGGGGTTACCGCAGCGATAAGGACAAGAATAACCGTTCTGCCACTACCCCGGGATTCACGGTGAACAATGAGGGTATCGTTACAGAAGATTCGCGTACATTGGCATTCCGTATCGATGAAGACGTCTTTGTTGGTTTTGAGGAATATGAGGATGATAAAAACTATACCGATTGCGTCCTTACCCTCAACAGTTTCCCTTCCAATGCGCTTCATACAGCAATCACTCTGGAAAGTGATTCCCTGCAGCTCAAGTCTGAATCTGTCAACGGCGTCTATGCATTTGAGGACCTTTGGCCATATCAGGGAGATTATGACCTTAACGATGTGATTGTAAGATATAATCACGAGACAATCTACTCCAAGAATATGAAAGTCGGCGAATCCTTCATCCTGAAGACTTATGAAAACGGCGCCGGCAATGAAAACGGTCTGGGTGTCTCAGTAATCTTCAATCAAGATAAAGGATTGAATACCTTTGGCTCTATGAATTGTACAATCAAGGAAGCAGGAAGCGAAGTATTCAAACCTTTGGAGATGGTTTATGAGCCAAAGAATACTGACGGCAATCAAGGTAGGCCTATTTTCCTTGTGACGGACAATGTCAAAAAGGATATGGGTGCAGAATACAAGCTCAGCTTCACTTACAATACTCCTGTGGATGTCTCTGCACAAAAACCGTTAACGATGGACATCAGGCCGTTTATCTACAGGGATCTTGGGAACGGCAAGAGGGTTGAAGTCCATATTACCAATGACAAGCCGACCTTCCGCTTTGACACCTCGCTCTTGGGTACCGGTTCGGATGCTTCAGTTCCGTCAAATCAGACATATTTTGTTCGGGCAGGAAATTATCCTTTCGCCATCTATCTTGCCGGAGCAACTGTTGATGATATCAGCGAACTTCTCAAAAGGGAGAATGAGATGCGTCCGATAGACCAGGTTTACCCAGCTTACAGTCTTTGGGTGAGCAGCAACGGAAAAAACAATCAATACTGGTATAAGAGCACTGAGGCACAGTAGTTCTTTAGTATTTTTTATTACCTTTACGGGGGATGACGGATAAGAGGTCATCCCCCGTATTTTGATAGTCAAAACGATGGCAGAACTGAATAAAATGAAAAGATTTGCAGCAAAATTTGCGTTGGTCATAATGTGCGCGATGACTTTTGTCTCCTGCACAAAGGAAGGAATCAATGTATTCGAAGGAAGGTATTCCTACAAAATCAGCGGACTGGTTTCGCTTATTCCAAGTGCTTATGTCAATGCCCCGGCGGCCGTTTCCCCTACCTTAGTTCCGCTGTATCCTGAACAGGGCCAGATGCACATTAATGTGAAGGACAAGGACAAAAATGTTGTCATCATCAGCTTCAATGACATCAAGGGTTCGGTCATCACCGCCGATGCGACAATAGAGTCCGATGAAATCATAATCGGCGAAGGAATGCTCAAGACGGCCTCTGTTACCGACGGCACAAACAAAATCGGTTCAGGCATAGTCTCTTATTTCGCATCCGGAAAACTCTATGGAAATCAGATAATTATGCAACTTGTCTATAATGGTGAGCTTACTCTGAACGGTACGAAGATGACCATCGTGGACAGCAAGATAGATTGTGTGGCTACCAGAAACTGACGATATGAAACGTTTGCTGATAAATGCTGCCGCCTTAGCCCTTTGTGCGTCAGCATTCCTGTCCTGCAAGGAATTGCAGAACGTAATTGACAAATTTCATAAGGAAGACCCTGCACCGGAGCCTGTATGCGTCAAGGTCCAGGAAGTGAGCGCGACTGACGATGTGTCCCTGAGGACTTTTGTGGGCCGCGTAGAGCCTTCGCAGAACTTCGTGCTTACAGCCCCCTTCCCTGCAAAGGTGATGTCCATAAACATCAAGAAGGGACGTCAGGCAACGGCCGGTGAAGTGATAGCAGTCCTCAAATCCGAGACTGTAGAATCGACCTATGAGATGGCCCGGGCAACTCTCGACCAGGCCCGTGATGCCTACGAGAGGATGATGAAGATATATCCCGGTGGCGTTACCGAAATCCAGAAAATGGAGATGACGACCAATCTAAGAAAGGCTGAAGCTTCTTTCAAGGCGGCTCAGGATGCCTTGGATAAATGCACCGTCAAGGCGCCATATTCTGGTATAGTGGACGAGGTCTACATCGAGGAGGGCGTTGATCTTGCCCTCTCCTCCCCTATTGCCAAGATATTGAATGTCAGCGATGTAGAGATACATTTTCCGGTTCCGGAGAATGAGATTAAGGCCATCCGTGTCGGCGACCGCGCACAGGTAACGGTGCCTGCTGCCGATGCCTCGGTGGCGGCGAAGGTGATTGTCAGGGGTGTGGACGCATCCGCTCTTTCACACTCTTATGACTGTGTCCTGATACCGGACAGGGTCTGCCCTGACATCCTTCCGGGTATGGTCTGCAAGGTCCGTCTGAACTCCTACAACGGACGCAGGATCATAGTCCCTATGAGCAGCGTGATGACGGATTCTCGGGGCCGGTATGTATGGTGCGTGGATGACAATGGAATAGTCCTTAAAACGCCTGTCACTACCGAAGGCTTTGCCTCTGATGGAGTAATCGTTTCTGAAGGCCTTGTGGAAGGCGATCTGCTCGTAGTGGAAGGCCACAGGAAGGTTTCCGGCGGAATGAAGGTCAAAGTTGAAAGAGAATAATGGACAAGAACAGAGGAATAGCGGGTATTGCAAGCTGGGCCGTCGCCCAGAAGCACATTGTATATACCCTCGTGGCCGGGCTTTGCATAGTCGGCCTGATCGGTCTTGTCAGGATTAATAAGGACGAGTTCCCTACTTTCACCATCAAGCAGGGTGTGGTGGTCGGTGTGTTCCCGGGTGCCACTGCCGAGGAGGTGGAGAATCGGCTCACCAAACAGCTCGAAGACCTGTTGTTCTCCGTCCCTGAAGTCAGAAGGGACAATCTGCGCAGCATCAGCAAGGATGGAATGTGCTACATCTACGCTGACCTGAAATGCAAAGTATCCGAAAAAGAAGAAATCTGGACCCGTATCAAGCAGAGACTTGACAGCCAGAAAGCCTTCCTGCCTTCCGGTGTCCTGTCAGTTATGGTTCTGGACGATTTCAACTCCCTGTCTTCAATGATGATAGCCCTGGAATCCCCTGACAAAGGCTACCCGGAGCTTCAGGATTACGCAGACAGGCTTTCTTTGGAGCTGAAGCGAATCCCGGATCTTGCAAGAGTCCAGGTTCTGGGCAGCCAGCAGGAGGAAATAGCCATCATCCTCGACAGGGAGAAGCTGTCTGCCTATGCCATCAATCCTGCTGCCCTGACCCTCAGCTGGCAAGGCGAGGCGATTCCTATCCCCGGCGGCCTGTTTGACAATCTCCATACGAGCGCACCCGTGCACGTGTACGGCAATGTCGGCGCCGAGAAGGAGATAGCGGAAAAGATAGTCTATTCCGATCCGGCAGGCAACCTCATCAGGCTCAAAGACATAGCCACAATCACCCGCAGGTCGGCTGACCCTGACGAATTCGTAAGCTATAACGGTCACGCCTGTCTCATTCTTTCGGTCGAGATGCGCCCGGACAACAACATCGTCGCCTTCGGACAGGAGGTGGACAAGGTCCTCGAAGCCTTCTCCGCTACCCTCCCTCAGAGCGTGAGTGTCAGCCGGATAACCGATCAGCCAAAGATAGTCGGGGAATCCATCCTCTCCTTCCTTGTTGACCTGCTGCTCTCGATGCTTGTGGTCATCCTGGTGATGCTTACCCTCTTCCCTCTCCGCTCGGCTCTTATCGCCTGCACCGGAGTCCCGGTCTGCACTGCCATCACCATTGCCGTAATGTATGTCTGCGGTATGGATTTGAACACGGTGACCCTTGCGGCGCTGATAGTTGTGCTGGGTATGATTGTGGATGATTCCATCATTACGATGGACGGCTATATGAACAAGCTTGGCCAGGGCCTT
Organism: Bacteroidales bacterium; assembly: GCA_016295245.1. Lineage (GTDB taxonomy): Bacteria > Bacteroidota > Bacteroidia > Bacteroidales > UBA932 > Cryptobacteroides. Next base: position 9,818 of record JAEDLO010000007.1, read on the forward strand.
GGCCGTATGGAAGCGGTAGCAGCAAGCATCAGAGAGCTCTTTGTGCCGACCTTTGTCGCCACGCTCGCAATCAGTGCAATGCTCTTCCCTATCAAGTTCCTGATTACTGGTTATCTTGGAGAGTTTGTCAAGCTCTTCCCTTGGGTAATCGCGATTTCGATGTTCACCTCTCTCATCTACGCAGTCACTGTCGTGCCGACGCTGGAGACCAGGTACATCACCTCTGCAACGGCGGGAAGCAAGGGCTTCATCTCCCGTATGCAGGCCAAATTCTTCGCTTTTCTGGAGAAATGCTATGGGGCTCTCGAGAGATTCTGCTTCAGGCATCCTGCCCTGACGGTATCTGCCGGAGTTATCGCTGTCGGTCTGGGAATCTTCTTATTCACTCAGCTCAACATCCAGATGATGCCTAAGGCAGCCCGCGATTTCTTCGCCATCGAACTTGAAGTTGAAGGCGGACAGGGTATCGAAAGGACCAAGGCGGTGACAGACAGCCTCCAGGCTATGCTCCTCAAGGACGAAAGGGTCAAGTCCGTCACGGCTTTCGTAGGTACAGGTGCACCGCGCTTCAATGCCCCATACGCCCCGATAACTCCTGACAAGACGGTTGCCCAGCTGGTTGTCAATACCCATTCGACCAAGGAAACCGAGAGCATAATCCGCGAGTATGAAAACAGATATGAGCATATAATCCCCGATGTGTCAATACGTTACAAGCAGATGGACTATCAGGATGTGGAAGCTCCCGTGATGATTACCCTCAAGGGTGAAGACCGCAAAGACCTGCTCGTAGCCGCTGATTACATCAAGAAGTATATGCTGGGTATGGACAAGCAGCTCAAATGGGTTCATACCAGCGCAGACAACATCCAGCCTTCGGTAAAGATTCATCTGGACGACCAAGAGGCATCGCGGCTCGGCGTAAACAAGGCAGGCCTTGCCATCTCAATGATGGGAATCTATAACGGACAGAGCCTCGGGACTATCTGGGAGGAGGATAAAGACCTTGCTGTCACCCTATACACCGAGGGTGTGGGTGCGGATATGGATTTCCAGTCTATCGGTTCACGAATGGTATCGACAGCCGTTCCGGGCATCAGCGTGCCGCTCAGGCAGATAGCCTCGATAGAGCCGGAATGGAGCAGCCGCCAGCTTGAACGCAAGTCGGGTGAAGAAAGCGTAAGCATCTTCGCCGATATGAAATATGGCAAAAGCCAGCCTGCGGCTATGAAACAGATAAAGGAATATGTTGAAAACGATATCATTCCGGGTCTTCCTGAGGGCACAGTAGTTGAATACGGCGGACTTACCGCAGCCAACCGCAAGCTCGGCCCCGAGATTGCCTGGTCCTTTGCCGCCGCAGTGCTGATTCTGCTGCTGTGTATGTTATTCCATTTCAAGAAGCTTTCCCTCTCGTTGTTGACTCTTGTGATGAGCCTTCTGTGTCTGTTCGGCGCCTTCTTCGGACTCTGGATCTTCAATCTTGATTTCGGCCTGACCGCCGTTCTCGGCATCGTCAGCCTTATAGGCATCATCGTCCGTAACGGAATTGTTATGTATGAATACGCAGAAGAACTCAGGTTCTCGAAGGGCCTGGACGTCAAGACTGCTGCAATGGAAGCCGGCGCACGAAGGATGAAGCCTATCTTCCTGACCTCCTGCACCACGGCATTGGGAGTCCTTCCTATGGTCATCAGAGGCGACCTGCTCTGGCAACCTATGGGCGTTGTCATCTGCTTCGGAATAGTCTTCTCGATACTTCTGATAGTCCTGATTATGCCAGTTTCTTATTGGCTTGTCTTCAGAAACCAAAGGACACAAAACAACACGATATGAGAAAAAGAATAATATATATTGCGGCTCTTCTGTTTCTGCTCCCTCTCCCCCTCTCCCGGGCCCAGACCCATCTGGGGCTAACGCTTGAGCAGTGTAAGGATCTGTCCGAAAAGAACGATACGGACCTGAAGAATGCCGTCCTGGATATCAGTTCCGCCAAGGCCCTCAGGCAGGAAGCCGTCAGCGAGTTCTTCCCTAAGCTTTCGCTTAACGCTCTGGGGTTCTATGCCCTCGACGAGCCGCTGCTCAAGATCGGCCTCAAGGATGTCCTCGGCAATTCCGACGGTGCGCAGAACCTGATAGACCAGATCGAGTCGGCCGCTCCCCTGTACGGAATCAACACCGTAGCGTCTTTCCTCGATTATGGCTATAACGCTTCCGCCCTGCTCACCCAGCCTATTTACGCAGGCGGGCGCATTGTGAACGGAAACAGGCTCGCCAAGCTGAACTTGCAGGCTTCGCGCCTGAAAGCCGCTTCCGTCGCCAGGGACAAGAAAGTTGAAGTGGAAGAGAAATATTGGGCAGTCGTCTCTCTGGAAGAGAAACTTCTGACCGTCAACCAGGCGCTGAATACAATGGACACCCTCTTCAGGGACGTGCGCAACGCCTGCCTTGCCGGTTTTGCCCTTGATACTGACACGCTCAAAGTGAGCCTTGAGCGCAAGAGGCTCCAGGCTGACCGCACAAAGCTGCTCAGCGGCATCCGCCTCTCCAAGATGGACCTCTTCAACGCCATCGGCCAGAAGTACTCCTATTTCGCTTCCGCTGCGAATGAGTCCGCCCCGTGGATAGATGAAATCGTCCTGCTTGACCGCCCTGCGCAGATGCAAGCGCCTGAGAATTACTATGTTGACGGCGAGCTGGCTGCCCTTCGCAGCGAAGAGTCGCATCTGCTTGCACTTAACGTGGAGTCCGCAAGGCTCCAGAAAAAGATGGCCATCGGCGAGGCCCTGCCGCAGCTGGGTGTGGGCGTCGGTTACGGCTATGGCCGCTTCGTGGGCGACAGAGGGAGGTGGAACGGCAGCGTTTTCGCTATGGTGAAGATACCTCTGACCGATTACGTGAAGGCCTCCGCGAAGGCGAAGCGTATGGAGAATGATGCCCAAAAGGCTGAGAATCAGCAGGAATACCTCAACGGGCAGCTCGTCCTCCAGATGCATAAGCTCTGGGAGGACCTCAATTGCTCATATGAGAAGATAGGCATAGCTGCCGATGAAGTCGCGCTTGGCGAGCTTGCAGAGAGCAGGATGCTCGCGCGCTACCTGAGCGGTCAGGCTACCATTGCCGAACTGCTCACAGCCCGCACTGACCTGCGCCTCGCGCAGGACAAGCTGACGGAAGCCAGAATTGAATACGCCAAGACCCTTTCCAGCTACCTCTCTAAATCAAGGACCGGAAACTAATCGAGATAGTCGGTATAAAGGACGCCGTCGAGATGATCACACTCGTGCTGGAAGATGACGGCGGTGAAGCCGGAGATGTTTTCAGTTGTGTCGCGAACTGGCAACTTGCCGCTTGGAGGCAAGGAGTAGCTAATTGTAATCTGCTGATATCTAGGCACTTCTCCCCTTCTGCCAGGCACGCTCAGGCAGCCTTCCGGGCCGGGTACGGTCTCCCCGTTTCGCGCGATGATGCGGATATTGGGGTAAACCTCAAAAGGCTCGCCCTGCTTGTCGAAGCGCTGGACGGCGACGATGCGGCGTGAGATGCCCACCTGGGGGCCTGCAATGCCCACACCGTCCTGCTCCGGAGAGGTGACGGTGGCAAGCATCTTGTCTCCCAGTTTCTTGAGGGTCTGCGAGCCAAGGGCGGCCGGGGCAATCTCCTCGCAGGGGCGTCTCAGGAAGAGGGAATCCTCGGGATTGTCCACCGTCAGGACGCGCAACAGTTCTCCCGACGCGTTGATAATAGAGAGCTCTTCTTTGCTCCAATCTGCTCTGTTACAGGCGCTTGTGGCCACGGCGAGCATAACCGCCAAGCTGAAATGGATGTACTTTTTCATAAGGCAGTCAAAGTTAGACATTTTGAGCTTAGCGGCGTAGCTTTTTTACGGCATTCTCCAAAGATTCCGTAGGCTCGATAATATTATAGTCCTTCCAGAAGTCCTCGTCCCAATATACATTTACCATATCATAAAAGATTTGGCTTGACTTGAAGGCCTCCTGGCGGCTTATCGGATTCTGCGGCTGCTCATCCCGCTCCACAACGACCATCTCGGATCTTGCTGTGTAAACGGATGAGAAAAGGCGGCGCTTCCAGTCGCACTTGAAGCGTATCTCGTTGCGGATATAGCTCAGGTAAGCCACGTCACCCTGCAGCTTGTACTGGACGACCTGATGCACTTCCAAAGGACGGAAGCGGATTCCAAAAGGTTTCTTGCGCAGTATCGCGGACGTCGCCTTGTCAGTATCTGAGACGTCGAGGAAGTACTCCGCGCGGGTAATGGCCAGCTCTTCCCTGTCAATGTAAATACGTCCTTCGCACAGGGCATAATCCACGATGGCCCGGGGCTCGAAGCGGATGACATACTGGATGCGCCCGTCCATCATCTCATAAGGTTCCAGGATGAAACTGTAGTAATCCAGAGTCTGGAGATTGAACAGAATGTCAGGGTTCTTGACTATATCAAGATACAGGGATTGTGTCGGACCGCCCTCCACTTTTACGGCTAGAGTATCGGATGCTTTCTGGCTCATAAGGCGTCTGGCCTTTGTCAGCCTTACCCTGTCACGGTCGGGGTCACGACGCAGATACGGGGTCTTGTACACATCCATCATCGCCTCGGACACGGAGATATAGCGCTGGCCCTTCTGGACGGTCTCGCGGTAGAATGACTGCAACTGATTGTTGGTACGCGGGTAGTTCTCAGGGATGTTCCGAAGTGCCTCCTCGACCAGCTGGCGGGCATCCGCACCGAAGATCAGTGCCTCATCCAACTGCCGCGCCGTTGGCGTCATCCAGATGGTGACAGTGTGGTTCGCCGAGAAAATTTGGGGGGCGGTTTGGTTGGTTTGGTTGGTTTGGTTGGCGCTTAGTTCGGTATTGGGACTATTGGATGGGTTGAAGGCTTTTTGCTTGGTGCTGGAAGTACTGTTTGGGTTGGAGTCGGAAGAGAATGCGGTTATTTCACTGGTGGCGGGAATCAACATACTGGTATTCTGATAGCCGATGTGTGAAAACTCCAGATTCCGAGAAGTCAGCGCGCCAGAAATCTTCAGCGAAAAGACCCCGTCAGCATTAGTGACCGTGCCTATAGAAGTCCCGACTAGCGTAACCGTGACATTCTCCATCCTCCTGCGAGTCTCGCGATCCCGCACCGTTCCCGTGATAGTGATGCCATTATTATCAAGATCAAAGTCTGCCTCCTGCGCTCTGGAAGGAATAACTACAGCGCTCCCAAGGAGCAAAATCCCGAGAAGCACGAAATACTTATATAAGGCTCTCATTGTGACAAAATTACGTCCATCTGTCACGAATGTACTCAAAATAATCGAAAACAAAACATATCCTCCCAAACAAAATGACCTGCGGAATCCTAATTTGCCTCGGTCAAACATATTTCAGCCTCACCACCGCTTCTTCATTGTTGGTATACTACCACCACCTCCTTTGGTCGATCTCTACGATCCAGCCACCGGTACAAAAACGACCTCATGACTCCATCTGCAAATCACCTGCGCACCCAATGTGCCTCACAGGTACTTCTGGAAGGGGTCGCCCGCGCAGGTGAAGGGATAAAGGTCTCACCTGCGCACCCAATAGGCCCCAGAACCACTTCTGGAGGGGGTCAAGCGCGCAGGTGAATGCATAATGGTCCAATATGCTGCCCTCAGAGCCAACACCCTTTGTGCTGACAAGAGCTACAGAGGTAGAACTTCGAGGAGATAGATTGCGTCGAGGCTCCAGGTGGCGGCACCGTTTGTGTTCGGCACATATGGCCTGTCAAGGCCCCTCATCATTGACTCCCAGGTCATATTCGCAAAATCAACATTGTGATCCTTGTAGGCGGCGTAGCCGTTCAGTCGGCCGACGCGGAAGCCATTGAGCTTGTAGTAGCGTCTCGCGTGGTCGAGCCAAGCCTCATTGAACTCCGGCACTTCAATCATCTCCATCATCTCGGTCATAATCTCAAAACCGCCCATAATGCTCATAAGGTGGTTGGTTCCGATAGAATCAGGATCACCCTCCCAGCTCAGGATTCCGGTGGCAGGGTCAAAGCCCAGCACCTTCACCTTGCCTGTCAGGATGCCATTAGGCAGGGCTGCGATACTCTTCATACCGGCGATAATCATATCATAATAGTGCTGCTCCCCTGTTCTTTCCCATCGGGTCATCCAGTTGCCGGCATATCCCACCCAGTCAGGTCCGATACGCAGACGAGCCGGTGCGGTACAAGGGTTCTGGCTCCTCGGAGCGGCAAGTCTCATAGGGTCAATCTCGTAAAGAAGTTGCTCCGAGTCCTTCGACTCATCCATCAGGTCTCCGGACCTCTCGTCAGTCGTCAGATAATAAAGGAAGCGGTTCCATGCTGCCTGGCCGATGCGAGCCTCCTTGGCGCCGCAACCCCAGTGCGAAACATTGTGGCGGCTGCCCAGACCGGCATAAGGGCCGATGTGGTAAACATCCACCTCCGTAGTGTGGCGGCTCATCGCAACAGCGAGATTCCAGATATCCTCCCTGCCACTCCTGAGGAACATATACCACAGCCACATATTTGAAGCCAGCTCGGTATTGTCCCAGGCAAAGCCGCCGACATCATATCTCCATACTCCCCTGACTTCGTCCATCGAATGCATAAAGTCACCGTAGTTCCAGAAGCCGTACCACTTGAACTCCTCGACCTGCTTCTTGTACACGTCGATAATCTCGTCAAGCCTGTTCTCCACGGCCACCCTGCGCTCATTGCTGCGGCTTGGAAGCGACCATACGCCGAAAGCGTGGGCATCGTGCAGATACTCCGGCTCAGGCAGCATCTGGCTGTCCTTCTCGAGCACCTTCGCGCTTGCGGCAATCGCCTCCCTGCCAGGGAAGCCGCCCTGCGGGATAAGCACGAGGGTGTGGGTTTTGGCGATGCCGTATGGTGTGCTCATACCCTCCTGGACATCCTCATAGCTTGCCTCAAGATCGTGGGCAACGGTGTCATAATGCCTCAGGTCCATCGGCTCGCTTTCCGGGCTCCAGAGCCACACGTTCACGACAGCCTCGTCGCTGCGCGCGCCGGTGATCTCGATTGAAGACGGATAATACTGCCAGAAATACTTCAGATCCACTGAAAGCCCTCCGCTGAGGTCGCCGGCGAAGGCGTAACCTCCTGCCCTTTGACCGGTGAGTGTGCCGATCCAAGGACGGTCTTTCTGAGTCTTCTTTCGAATAGAATAAGAGTTGTCGCTAAGCTGGCTGATGCGGAAGCAGTCCCAGCTTGCCCAGTTCTTGATGAGGAATTTACCCTTTTGGTCGAAATACTCTGGCTCCGGAACCCTCTGACCGGCATTCTGGTCCTCCTGCCAGTTCTTCTGGCGACGGGGGGCGTCTGGAGCCGTCGCTGCCCTTTGAGCGCCCGAGCCTGCTGCCTGCGCTCCCTGGGCAGGCCTCTGCGGCATAGGGTCAGTCAGGATGCGGCGGCCGTGAAGAGGCTGCACGGGCTCCGTCCAGACCTTGCCGTCCTCAAGCGAGAATGCGACGTGGCGATTGTAAAGCTGCTCGCGCATAGGGACGCGGAAGCGCAGACCGAGCGAACTGATGAAATCCTTGTCCTGGTCTCCGTCGAATACGAAACTGTGGACAAGCTTGATCTGGTCGGAATCCTTGAAGAAATAGAGTCTCACGACAAATGGCAGCCACTCCCTTCCCGCGGCGCTGCGGTGCACGCCTTCCACCTTGATGGTGCTTCTGACGTTTCCGTCCTGCTCAAGAGTCACATTGCGGATACTGCTGGTGTACTCCTTGCCGCCTTCGGTGGCGATGAGGTCAGCGCTGCCGGCAACCTTTACGTCATTGACATACATCGCCTCGATAAGCTTGTCGCCGCTTTTCGGGATGATGACGCTGACCGCGCCGGTGTTGACCCGGAAGTCCCCTCCCCTGTCGAGCACAAGCTTGCCCGAACTCTTGGCGCTGCCGTCTCCGGAAGGCTTGGAAACCTTCCCGCCGGAAGTTTTTGCGACCTTGACCAGGCTGGCCTTGTCGCTTCCTGAAGGGATCACAGCCGCAACGCCGAGCCACTTTACAGAGCCGTCAGGCCACTTGGCCATAGTCCACTGGTCGCTTGGAATGGTCTTGTCGCCGACCTGAAGTTCAAGGACGGACTTGGAAGTGATTTCGCCCTTCTTGAAAGGCACGCCGAAACTTACTGCCTTGTCGATCTGCGGCGTCTCGCCTATCCAGTGTAGAGGAGCCTGGGTGAAAGGGCCCGGGGTCACATCCCTGTAGCTGAAATTCCTTATGGCACATCTTGAAAGTGTAGTGCGGAATCCGAACCATCCTTCATTGTACGGCTCGCTGTCCATATAGTCGAAAAGCAGCTCGCCGTCAATCCAGTACTGCACCCTGCCACCGGCGCAGACCAGCTTGATGCGATACCAGTGGTTAGGCTTCAGAAGGTGCTCAGGGTCAGTGTATTCCCTAATGATTGCAGGATTCTCCTCACCGGTGTACCTGCGGAAGCGGGTGGTGCTGTTGTGGTTGCCGCCGAAGCCGACATAATAGAGCTGCATCTGGGCGCAATTGGCGAAAACTCCCCCTCGCTGCGCGGCCCTCTTGAAAACGGAGCCCTGCTCAGGATCTGAAGCCATCCAGAAGCAATTCAGGTCGCTGAGGCGGTCAGTCTCCTTTTCCTTATAGATTATCGCCTCATATTCAATCTCGATATCCGCCTTCAACTTCTTGTTGTACCAGAGGGTCAGGCCCTTTGGGGCCGTAATCTCGCAGGCTCCATCCTTGAAGTCGATGCGGTAGTCAGGGGATTCGGACTCGACGGTCCAATACTTTGAGAATTGACGGGCATTCAAGCCGTCGCTGCCTTTCTGGGCAAATGCTCCAAGGGTCAGCAGCATCGTTGTGATTAGAGTAATTAAGCGTTTCATCATATATTGTTGATTGGTGTTGTCTAAAATACTATCGGCGAGCATAGGTTCTGCAGGATGCGCACAACCGACCAGGCGGCAATTTCGGCGGTGCGGCTGTAAACGTCGATCACGGCGTGTACCTGAGGATTGCTGATCTCCACCCGCTGCGTGTCGCCCTTGAAGCCTGGCGTCGAGCGCATCGTGACCTTCATATTTTCAGGGCCTACCGATGCCCGTGAGGCGGCGACGGTGACATTGACCTTGGTTGGGAAAAGGGCTATGGCCTCGCGGGCGTTCCCTTCGAAGACCGTCTTCTGGCACTCCTGGAGGCTCTCGTCGTACACTGCAGTGCCTCTTAAGGCGTCAGGCCCCTTCTCATTGAAGAACTCGGCCTTCGCGCCGCCCATCAGCGTTGCGGTGCGCAGCACGTCGAAGCCTCCGGTCGCGCCTGAGGCGACATAAACCTTCGCGCCGCCCTTCGTGGCAGCCTGCTTCACGCTTTCATAAAAGGCGTCATCGGCAAAGGCCCCGATGGACAGGGTGATAATCGAGATGCCCCTTTCGAGGGCGGGTATCGCAAGCTCCCTCATCGCAGCAGGCGAGGCCGCCTCGACGATATAGTCAGGCTCCAATGCGAGCAACTCCCCTATCGTCCTGCAGGCCTTGCATTCTTCGGGGAAGAGCTCTGCCGTTGCCTGGGCGCTCGAAAAACTACGGGAATAGCTCCCTATCAGCCTATACTCAGGCAAAAGCTTGTCCTTCAGGGCATTAGCTACAATGTTGCCGAGCTTTCCGCAGCCGGCTATCGCCAATGTTTTCATCATATGTCTTGTATTGTTAAAATTACTGCAGTTCCGGACCGAGATAACTGTCTTTCAGCCCTCCCCAGTCGAGGATTATTTTCTGGAGCATCTGGCCCTCGTCCACTGCCCTGATGTGGAGCGTATGGCTTCCAAGAGAGCTGTCAAGCACAAAGGTGGCGGCATAGTCGTGGCCGTTGCGCAGCACCTGATCCTTCCAACTGTCGCTTTTCTCGACGAAGCTGTTTTCCAGAATCACTTCCTCCCCGCCGTCCACCGACACTGCGATGCGGTTGCTTCTGCCCTGATACTCAGGCCAGAGGGGCAGCATCCAAAGATGAACATCAAGCGAATCGGCATCAATTTCCGGGAGGGTGAAATTAAGGTCATCGACCCTCAGCACATTCCAGTCGTAACCCAGGCCGCGGAGCAAAGGCTTGCCGGCTGAGGCGAGGTCTACCACGGCGCAGCCCGACAGAGGCTCGCTTTTAACGCTCAAATCCACTTCCCTCGGCTCGACCCCTTCCGTCTCGGAGAGCTTCGGCATCTCGTGAAAGCGGGCGTTGAACGCAGGCGCAAGGGCCATCATCCCGTTCCACTTTCCGTCGAGCTGGCTGTTGTAGCGCGCGTTCAGAGCGTCAATCTGCTCGTAGGCCTCGCGGCTGCGGGCGGCGGCCCAGTTGGCTCCTGCCTTGTCGCCGGCGGCGTAAAGCTCGTGATTGAGCTGGGCATAGAGGAATTTGCGGTTCATCTGGTCAGAGCCGTTCACCTGGAAGGCCAGAAGCTCATAAAAGGCAGGCACATACTCTTCCGGCAGGCTTTCCATCAGCCTGTTCACCTTGTCCGAGAGCTCCGCATACTGGGCAAGTCGCCTCTGTGCCTCGGAATAATTGGCAAAGGAGAAGTCGGTGTCCATAATGTCGGCGAGTTCCTTGCGGTCCCACTCGCGCTCCCAGCCCATACACTCCGGCTTGCGGCTCCAGGCGAGGCGGTAGTACTCATCGAGGATAGCCTGCAATGCGCCTTCGTGCTTCTTGCCGAAGATGCCGGCAAGCCAGCGCGCCTGGTGGGTGTTCACGCTCTGCTCGTCAAATGCGTCAACGTCCATCGCCAGCTCGAAGAAAGTTTTCATCGCCAGCTCCGAAGGCTTGATGTCGCCGACATTCAGCAGCCAGTAGCGGTCAGCCCCGTTCCTGTATGCCTTCATCAGCTCCTGGTACATCAGCATTGGAGGTGTGGTATTGATCCAGAGATAATCGTGAGGTGCGCCAAGATAAGAGACGTGGTAATACACGCCGGCGCGTCCGGCCCTCTTCTGCTCTTGGGGGTTGCTGATGCGCTTGAGGTAGCCGTAATTGTCATCCGGCCAGACGAGGGTGATGTCGTCAGGAACCTCCAAACCGTGATTGTAGATATCGAGAGTCTCCTTGTAAGGCACGAATATTTGCGGAATCTCTTCGGCAGGCCTGTCTATATGTCTGGTGAGGATTTCCCTTTGGTCATTGATGACCTCGGTGATTACCTCGACCTTCTCGTCTGCCGAAAAGTTGCCACTCAGACCGGAGTCGTGGACTCCCCTCATCGCTGTCGTGTAGATGTTTTCATACATTCCTGCTTCGGCTACACGGGCGTCAAGCTTGCCGTAGATGACCTCCTTGTTGGTCTTGTAGTTCCAGTCGCCGTCGCGTTTGGAGTCCCATTCGCTCTTTGAGGCATTGTTGAAAAGCAGAGGCTCGCAATGGGATGTGGTTATGATGATACCATACTTGTCGGCAGCGACCTTGCTCCCGGGATGCGAATAGAAGGCTCCTGTGCAGCTGTGCATCGCCGGGGCGAGCATATTGCCTCCGAGGCGGAGTATCAGCTCGCAAACCTTTTCATAGGTCTTAGGGCCGATGTCGCCCAGTTCCTTCTCGAAATTGTATGTGGACCAAGGCTTCAGGCCCCAGTCCTCGTCGTTGATGAAGATGCCCCTGTAGCGGACTGACGGCTTCTTCGAGACGATGCGCCCGAGCTTGAGGCTGGCCTTGGCGTCGTGCTTCACAGGCACATCCGCCCACCAGAAGTAAGGATCCACACCTATCATCTCGGAGACCTTGAACATACCGTAGGCGGCGCCGCGGCGGTCAGTGCCCGCAATCGCCAGGGTTCTGGAGTCAAGCGCAGTGATCACATAGCGCTCATAGTCGCTTCCCAGCTCGGAAACATCCAGTTTCCCGCAGGCAACCAGGGAATCGACAGCGCCACCGGAACCTATTGTTCCGACTATTATCCTCACGTCCGAAGAACCGGCCTCTTTTCCGCTTACATTTTCAATATCCTTGCTGAGCAATTCGGCGACAACGCTGACCGTCTGAGGTTCGGAAGAACTGCAAATCACCTTGGCTCCAGCCAGGGAGATGCTCCCCTCTTTGGAGCAGGAAACCAGAATAGAAACCAGCAGCGCCGGTGCAAAAAAGAATGTTTTCAACTTCATAATAATGTGGTTAGGGTCAAAGACCAAAGTTAACAATAATTGTTAAATTTGTGAAAAGAATAAAGATGGAATACCTCTCAAAAGAACGCTACGACCAGATAGTAGCCGAACTCAATAATCTCATATCAGTCGAATACCCCAAAATCAAGGACGACCTCTCCGAGGCCAGAGCCCAGGGCGACTTGAGCGAAAATTTCGAATACAGGGCGGCAAGGCGCGCCCAGGCCAAGACCATCAGCCGGATACGCTTCCTTCAGAGAGTCCTCGAACACTCGAGGATAATTGACCCGAAATCCCTGCCGACAGACAGGATATCCCTGCTCAGCCGGGTTGAGTTCACAAATCTCAAGACCGAAAAGCGGATGACATTCACCCTTGTCAGCCACCACGAAATGAATCTCGAGCAGCAGAAACTGTCCTGCCAATCCCCTATCGGAAAGGCACTTATGGGAAGGAAAGAGGGTGAAACAGTGGAGGTGGACGCTCCTGCAGGGCGTTTCCTTATCAGGATAGAAAAGGTCAGCAGCGGAGTTTAGGGCGCGAGGACCTTCAGTTCGGCGGGATGGATGTCGATTTCAATACGCCTGCCGGTGATGAACCAGTCGCCGTCAAAGTGAACCGCCCCGTCGGTCTCGCGCTCGATGACTATGGACTTGCCCCTGTAACAGTGGACACGGCTCGAAGCGTCGCAGTTGCCCACCATCAGCATAGTCGCCAGATGGGGCAGTTCGATGTTGTGGAACATATCCAGGACGGTGATGTCGAGGATGCCGTCACTGATGTCGGCGTGAGGGGTGACCTTCGCCTCATTGCCCCACTGGTTGGAGTTGCCCACCGTTATCAGCACAGCCTCCTGGCTCCACTGCCGGCCGTCGATGCTGATGGAGAATTGCGCGGGCTTGAATGTGCGCCAAAGCTTGTAAGCCTCTTCTATATAAGTAATTACACCTCTTCTTCCGGATTCGGCGAAGCGCTTGCTGACGTCCGCGTCGAAGCCTACTCCGCAAACCGAAAAGAAAGGCTTCCCGTTGATGTAGCCCACATCCAGCGGCAATTGCCGGCCGTTCTCGGCCAGCGAAATCGCCCTTGTTATGCGGTGGCTGATTCCCAGACATCGCGCAAGTCCGTCGCCGCTGCCGCAAGGCAGAATGCCGAGCACCTTGTCGCTTCCAAGCAGGCCGCGCCCGACCTCGTTCACAGTCCCGTCGCCGCCAACCGCAAATACTATCGGCTCAGCGCACTCGCGGGCAAGTTTCTCGGCGTGTCCGGCATAGCGGGTTAGCCCATATCTGAACCCCTGCTTCTCAAGCTCGGCTATAATATTGTCTTTCAGGCCTTTGCCTGAGATGGGGTTGATTATGAAGAAGGCGTCTTTCATTCGAAAATACTCTTTTCTGCTTTGTAGATTTCGCTTTCGGCGCCTAAGAAATCCATAACGCTGTGGAAAACGTGATACTGGCCCACTTCCCCGCAGTCGCGCAGCTTGCGTGACGAAGTCCATACGATGAATGGTATCTCGACCTGCTCGCGCGGTGCGATTGACATCGGCACTCCATGCATATAGAGATTGCCCTCGCCCAAAGACTCGCCGTGGTCGGAAACATAAATCATCAGGCTCTGCCACTCATCCGGCAGCGAACGCAACTGCTCGATTGCGCTGTTTATCAGGAAGTCTGTATAGACTATAGAATTGTCGTAAGAATTGTTCAGTTCCACAGGGTCCGCCTTCGACATCTCAACCGTCGTGCAGACAGGGCTGAATCGCTCAAACTCAGGGGGATAGCGCTTGTTGTAGGACGGCCCGTGCGAGGTGCTGGTGTGGATGACAATGAGGACCTTGGACTTGTCCGAAGCCTGTATCCTCTCAGCGAGGCCTTCGAAGAGCAGGCCGTCAAATTCCGCGTCGGCCTCAGGGTAGAGAGCCTTCAGATCCTCCACCTTGAGGTACTCCTCAATATGCAGCGGCGGCTCGCCCCAGTTGCTGGTCCTCCAGCTCACGTCCGCTCCGGCGCGGAAAAGGTAGTTCGGAAGGATTTCGTAAAGCTTGTCGCTCTCCTGTGAGTCGAGTATGGCCTTGACACCGGCGGTAGTGTAAGTCGCCGCAGACTCGGCCTTCAGCGCCACGAGCCCCTCCTGCTGCTCCAGCAGCGGGTTGGTAGGCTTTTCGTAGCCGTAAAGCGAGAATCTGTCGCGGCGGGCCGACTCCCCTATCACAAGCACGCAGACAGCCTTGCCGTCATCCTTGAAATGCGCGTCCGGCAGCAGAATCTCCTCTCTCCCGCGCTCCCTCATCTGGCTCTGGTAGCGCACAGAATTGACGGTGAACGACCACGGCATCAGCAGGCTGCCGAGCACTGTGGAATTGCGGTCAATCCACGGCCAGTTGCTCATATTGCCGAGCGCGACGCCAAGCACGATGGCCAGCGACACTCCGATATTGGCGCCAAAGCGCCCGAAGCTGCCAAAGTCGATTTTGCGTGCGAAGACGAATGCCGAAGGCAGCAATCCCAGCAGCAGGACATAGAGCACCGCGGCGAGACTGAAGAAGCCCGAAGCCTCCGAAAACTGCGTGTTGAACACATTGCCCATCATCGCGTCATCGATGATGACGTCATAGGTGTTGATGAAATACAGGCAAATCGAGTCGCCGATAAGCGTGAAGGCAACCAGAAAGCGTCCCACACCGCGGCCCAGCCAAAGCAGGAGGTAGTAAAGGAAATAGTCGATTGCGGCCATCAGCAGCGCAAGGCTTGCGATGATCAGCACTCCGTTGAAGCCACCCTCGACGTTGGCGGCGGCATGGCGGAAAAAAGGAATATGAAAAGCGGCGACGGTAAAGAGGCTGAGCACTGCGCAGACTACGCTCAACTTCGCCTTGGATTTGAAAAGCTTCATTTTTTTCTCCTCACGGTTATCTTGATCAAATAGACAATCAGCAATACGAGTGAGAGCAATGCAAGATTGTAAAGTATGGTAAGAGGCAGGTTGACGCTGTGCCCGAACTCCTGATAAGGACTCTGTCCCGAGGCGGCGTCATAGCGCGCGAAAGGGTTGGTGTATATCACTTCGCCGTCCGGGAAGAAGGCGGTCAGACGCACATAGCTGTCTTCCGGACTAAAGTCGTAAGACAATGAGCAAGAATTCGTTACGAGCATCTGAGTCAATCCCCCCTGTCCCGTGACGCGTATGCTGTCGGCCTGGCGGTCAAGTTCCAGGCATATAGTGTTCCCTTCAAGCCCGATGTGGCGGATGGCGGGAAGCTTTCTGTTGCCCTCGTGCTTGAGGCGCCAGTCGCCCGAGCCATAGTCAGGCACCCTCATACTGTAGTATCCGCCGCTCAGAAGTGTCCTCTTAAGGTCCTCATAGCGCCCGGACGGTGTGCAGAGGAAATTGCAGCGCACGGCGATGCGCTCGCTCCTGTCGGGATAGTGCAGGTCATCGTTGGCAAGACCGAAAGAATAGCGCCCCGCGCTCAGTGCCCAGTCCCAATAAGGCTGCTCAGTCGAGATGCCGCTGTCCAGCTCCATAATCCTGTAGCCGCTCAGCTTGCGAAAGAGGCTCTCCGAGGTTCCGCCGGTGCGTAGCGGATGGTTCATCTGTATAAAGTCCGAGTCGCGACCCAGCAGGTCCAGCTGGAACTGCTTCTGGGAGGCAAGGATGGGCAGGAGATTGTCGTAACGCAGAACCTTTTCGGCGCCGAACACGAGCTTGTGGTACTTGAAAAGGTTGTAGCCGTGTTCATATACATTGACCTGAAGGCTGCTGTCGAAAGGGTGGACCGTAAGCTTGTTGTGGTTGGAGAAGGTCACGATATCGTAGCCGAAGGCGGCAAGCGAGTCATAAGTCTCCTGAGGAGTATGGCTGCACTCGTTGAAGATGCCGTCCACCTTGGTATGGGTGTGAAAATTGGCTCTCTTCCAGCAGTTTGCGCTGTCCAGACCTGCGTAGGGATTGAAGATGTCCGGTCCGCTGAACGGCCTTGCCGGCGCGAAGTTGAAAATGGGGCTGAAGCCCGTCAGTGCAAATGCCAGCGCAATGACGAGCAGCAGAACACACAGGCTGCGCCATATCAGACTCAAAGCTCTTCTCATCCCTTACTGTCCGGCTATCTCCTTCTTGCGGTCTATTGGATTTGCGTAGATGCCGAGGAATACCTTCTGAAGCTCATCCCTGTCAACTCCCAGACTCACCTTCTGGAGCTTGTGGTTCATATACTGGATGAAGCCCTGCTTCTGCTCGGAATCGTAGAAATTGGCGTACTCGTCAGTTCCGCTCAGCAGGTCGTGGGCGATATAGTTGCTAGGCCAGAGCTTGTAGCCTTTGATGATTCTGTTGTCCAGGGTGTGCCTGATAGCCTGGTAACGGTCGTTGCCGTTGTAGCTTGCCGCCTTGGCTATCTCCTCCGCGCTCAGCGGCTCGCCCACTTCGAGGTGGATGTGGCCCTTCTGCTGGCGGATGCCTGTCATGATGCTGTGGAGATCTTCTTTCTTCTTCTTTACATAAGGTCCCTTTCGGCGCAGGAGCACTTCGCGAGCCTTCTTTGCGTCGCAAGGCTCGAACTCGTAAGAGATACTCAGCGGGATGATGTTCAATTCTTTGAAATTTTCCTCGAAGCTCCCCTTTCCGGACATATCGAACATCTTGAGCAGGCCCTGCTCGGTAGTGTCGTTGCCATCCTTGGTGCGGCCTTCCCTCTGGGCAATCCAGACCGGTGAGCGTCCTGTTGAGACGCTCTCGCGTATATAGGCAGAAAGCCTCTGGGAGCTAAGATACAGTTCGCGAGCTCCGATGCCGCGTATGACCTTAATCATCCGGTTGCTCCTCATCAAATCCTCTATCAGCTTGTTGGACAGGAGGTTGGAACCGACGCAAATCTCGCTGAACGGACAGCCGGAATGGAGCAGAGCATACTGCACCAGAGCCGGGTCCAGGACTATGTCCCTGTGGTTAGAAACGGCGAGGAAGGTCTTTTTTCCGTCCTTCTTGAAATTCTCGGTTCCGGTAGCCGTGAAACCCTCGGAAGTCTGGTCGAGGATGGATTCGATCACGGCCGACATCACCTCGTCCTGAAACTGGTCGATGCTGTTGAACTTCCTCAGCATCTTCGACAAGGTTCCTATCGGAAGGTCCGGGAACAGATATTTCGAAATAATCGGCATCATAGGGTGACGGGAAACCCTGGCTAGAGCCTCTACCGCCTCTTCGTCCGTGTACGGACGGATATCGCCAAAATCAGTCTCACTCATAATGTTTGTATAGTAATGAACTGTCGCCATAGCTCAGGAAACGGAATCCCTCGTCCAGGGCGAAATTGTAAATGGTTTTCCAATCCCCGCCCACGAAGGCGGAAATCAGAAGTAATAGTGTACTTTGCGGTTGGTGAAAATTGGTCACCATCATATCCACGATCCTGAACTTGAATCCCGGTACGATGATGATGCGTGTTCCGACGGTCAGCTTCTCCAGACCGTTCTTTTCAAGATAGTCCACGATGGCCTGCAGGGCCTCATTGGTGGAGTATCCGTATTCTTTCTCATAAGGCGCCCACTGCCTGACGTCGCACAGGGTGCCGCTTTCGAGCAGCTCCGCGCCCACATAGTAAAGCGACTCCAGGGTGCGGACGGAGGTGGTGCCGACGGCGACCACCTTGCCCTTGCGCTCAAGAAGAAGGCGCAGCAGGGACAAGTTGATGCTGAACGGCTCGCGATGCATATCGTGCTCGCTGACAAGAGAGGACTTGACGGGCAGGAAGGTGCCTGCTCCGACGTGGAGGCAGACATTGTCGGTGTGTATGCCCTTGCTGCGAATAGCCTCCAGGACTTCTTCGGTAAAGTGCAGGCCGGCGGTAGGTGCGGCGACCGATCCCCTCTCGCGGGCATAGAGGGTCTGGTAGCGCTCGAGGTCGATCTCTTCGGTGTCGCGGTTCAAATACGGCGGAATAGGCACGCGGCCGCAGAGCTGCAGGACCTCCGAGAATGCCGCTCCCGTGCTCCAGCTGAACTCCACCGTGCCGGTCTGACCCTCGCGCCCGATGAGCCTTGCCTTGAGGTCGATGGCGTCAAGCCGCGGGTCGCTCCCTTGAGCATCGAAGTTCAGGACATCATCCTTCCAGCGCTTGGAATTGCCGATGACGCATTTCCAGCGGCAGGAGCCGGTGCTCGCAAAGTTTTCGACGTATTCGGCGGGAGACTGCGGTTCGAGGCAGAAAATCTCGATATGCGCACCCGTAGCCCGCCTGAAAAAAAGCCTTGCAGGGACCACCCGGGTGTTGTTAAACACCATCAAGGCGTCCTCCGGAAGGTAGTTCGGAAGCGAGCGGAATGTATCTTTGACAGGCTGCGAACCCTTGTAAATCAGGAGTTTGGAGGCATCTCGTCTCTCCAGGGGATATTTAGCAATCCTCTCCTGGGGCAGTTCGTAGCTGTAGTCTTCTATGTGTATGACAGGAATCATCGTAAAACACAAAGATACTCATCTTTTGCGAAAAATACGCTATCTTTGTGCCCTATGGCAAGACATCAGAAATTGGATTTGATACTCGAAGGCCTGACTATCGAGAATGTGGCCGCTGAAGGAAAGGCGATTACCCACAGCGAGGACGGTCAGGTTGTCTTCGTTGAATTCGCCGTTCCCGGGGACATCGTTGATGTCAAGATTACCCGCAAGAAGAAAGCCTTTATGGAAGGCCATATAATAAGGATAGTAAAACCCTCAGAGAGGCGTCTGGAGCCATTCTGCAAGCACTTCGGCATTTGCGGAGGCTGTCGCTGGCAGCCGCTCCCCTATGACATCCAGCTCGAGAGCAAGCGCCGCCAGGTTTACGACCAGCTGACGCGCATCGGCCACCTCAGCGTGCCCGAAGTCCTCCCGACCATAGGCTCCGCCAGAACGGTATTCTACCGCAACAAACTAGAATTCACCGCTTCCAACAAACGCTGGATACTCCCTGAAGAGGATCCCGAGGCCCTCAGTGACAAGGAAAAGGTCGGGCTCGGCTTCCACGTAGGCAAGTTCTTC
Source organism: Bacteroidales bacterium (assembly GCA_016295245.1). Classification (GTDB taxonomy): domain Bacteria; phylum Bacteroidota; class Bacteroidia; order Bacteroidales; family UBA932; genus Cryptobacteroides. The sequence goes on from JAEDLO010000007.1 coordinate 29,011, forward strand.
GACAAGGTTCTCGACATTGAGAAATGCCACCTCCAGAGCGAACCTTCCAACGCTATCCGCCTCTTTATCAAGGACTACGCTCTCAAGCACGACATCCCTTTCTATGACATCCGCAACAACTGCGGCGTCCTGCGCAATATGTTCGTCAGAACCACCGATGCCGGTTCCGTGATGCTCATAGTCTGCTTCGGAGAGGCTTCCGAGGCCATCTTTCCGCTGCTCGACGCGGTAGCTGCCGCCTTCCCGCAGATCAGCTCGCTCTACTACATCATCAACAGCAAGAAGAACGACAGCGTTTCCGACCAGACCTGCATACTCTACAAGGGCGAGGAGGCCATCTATGAACAGATGGAGGGCCTGCGCTTCAAAATTGGCCCCAAAAGCTTCTACCAGACCAACACCCTTCAGGCCTACGAGCTCTACAAGGTCGCACGCGACTGGGCGGCAACGAGCTTGTCTATGACCTCTACACCGGCACGGGCACCATCGCGCAGTTCGTCTCTTCCCGCGCATCCAGGGTAATCGGCATCGAATACGTCCCTGAAGCCATCGAGGATGCCAAAATCAACGCCCAGGCAAACGGCATCACCAACTGCGAATTCTTTGCCGGCGATATGAAAGACCTCCTCACCGACGAGTTTATCGTAGCCCACGGAAAGCCGGACGTAGTCATCGTCGATCCGCCACGCGCCGGAATGCACCCTGACGTGGTCAAGACCATCCTGAAAACAGGAGCAAGGCGAATCGTGTACGTTAGCTGCAACCCTGCCTCGCAGGCGCGCGACCTCGAGACCCTCTGCACCCGCTACCGCATCACGGGCGTCCAGCCTGTGGATATGTTCCCTCACACGCAGCACGTCGAAAACGTCTGCCGTCTTGAATTGATTGAGCAACAATGATAACTGATATACTTCTGCTTCTGATTGGCCTCTGCCTGATAGTCTTCGGCGCAGACTGGCTGGTGGACGGCGCCTCATCCGTGGCCCGTCGTTTCGGGCTCAGCGAGTTCGTCATCGGACTGACCATCGTCGGCTTCGGCACGAGTTGCCCTGAGCTTGTCGTAAGCCTTACCGGTGCAATTGCCGGCAATGGCGCAATCTCTATGGGCAACGTGATGGGCTCCAACATCTTCAACACCCTGCTGATACTCGGTCTCACAGCCCTGCTCACCCCTATCGCAGTCAGCGACTCCAACCGCAAGGTCGATATCCCGATAACTCTCGCCGTAACTCTCCTGTTCATCGGCACCGCCCTCACCGGCAACCGGATTGCACGCTGGGAAGCCATTGGCTATCTGGTGTTTTTCGCTGTTTATATTTACTATTGCTTCAAGTCGGGAAACGGAAGCGAAGCTGAAGTGCAGGGGCAGGCTGATGGTCCTGTCCCACCTATCGGCAAGGCCCTGGTCCTGATAATCTTCGGCCTTTGCGGCCTCATCTTCGGCGGTGATCTCTTCGTTGACCACTCAGTCGAGCTTGCCCATAAAATCGGCATCTCCGACAAGGTCATCGCCATCACCCTCCTTGCAGGAGGCACATCCTTCCCCGAGCTCGCTACCTGCGTTGTGGCAGCTGCCAAGCACAAGCCTGCGCTTGCTCTCGGCAACATCCTTGGCTCCAACATCTTCAACATCCTCCTGATCATAGGCTGCTCGGCGCTCGTAAACCCTATCAGCTGCCAGTCAATGAACCCTATGGATTATGTCGCCATCGGACTCAGCGCCCTTCTGGTGCTGCTCTGCACTTTTATGGGACGCAAGGACAAGCTCGACCGCTGGGAAGGTGGCCTTATGATTGCAGTGTTTGTCGCATACTATATTTGGCTATTTATCAAACAATAAAATAATAATGAGAATAAAGCCTACAGCTTACAAGCTGATGAACGTCAGTGACGGTCGCATCTTTGAAGACTCCGGCTGGAGCCTCTCTGACCCCGACGCCAAAGAAGCTTCGCTTATCAGAGCGGTATATGAGAATGACCGCTTCACACCTCGCGAAAATCTTGACGGTATCTACCGCTATGCCGACTGGCTTCCAATCAAGAGAACCCTCAAACATTCCTGTGCCCCTGTAACCTACAAGTCAGAAGGTCTGGCCAAGTATTTGGGACTGGATAACCTGCATATCACCTTCTCGGGTTACAATCCCAAGATAGGAGCCAATTTCGAGACCTGCTCCTTCAAGGAGACCGAGGCCTTCAGCGTCTGCGCAAGGATGGACAAGAACGAAGACAGGATTCTCGTGGTCCAGTCTGCCGGCAACACAGCCCGTGCCTTCGCTCAGGTCTGCTCGGACAACAGGATTCCGGTCGTGATATGCATCCCGGAGGACAACAAGCACGACCTCTGGTTCCACCGCAGGCTGCGCAAATGCGTCAAGATTGTCGCCGCTCCTCACGGCTGCGACTACTATGACGCCATCGCCATCGGCGAGAAACTCGCCACCAGCCCGCGCTACTTCCTCGAAGGCGGCGCCAAGAACGTGGCCCGCAGGGACGGAATGGGAACCACCATCCTCAGCTATGTGGAAAAGACGGGTCGCATCCCTGACGCCTACTTCCAGGCCGTCGGTTCCGGCACCGGAGCCATAGCAGCCTGGGAAAACGCCGAAAGACTTGCCGCCGACGGACGCTTCGGAGAAAACGATATGCGCGTCTATGTGGCGCAGAATGCACCGTTCACACTCATCCACGACTCCTGGAAGGCCCACAGCCGCGAGCTGGTCAACGTCACTCCGGCCCAGGGACGCCGCAATGCGGAAGTCATCCTCGCCAAGGTGCTCGCCAACCGAAAACCGCCTTACAGTATCTGCGGCGGCCTCTACGATGTGCTGCGCGCCAGCCGCGGCGACAGCTTCAGCTGCAGCAACGACGACATTATGTACTGGATTCTCCAGTTCCGCAACCTCGAGGGCTATGACCTTCTGCCGGCTTCAGCTGCTGCAGTTTGTGCCCTCGCCCAGGCCGTTTGGCAGGGTAAGGTGAAAAAAGATGAATACATAATGCTAAACTGCACAGGCGGCGGTACCCTTGCCTCTATGGGCCTGGGCTACAAGATCAAGGAACCGGATCTGGTACTCTCGCCGGAACTGGATGCAGAAGATATCATCAATGCGGTTGACAAGCTGTTCTAGAAGTTAAGGCTCAGCGAAAATTCAAGTGCACAATGTGTCGCCCGACTTTGGCGGACATTGTGCATTTCGATATAACCTTCTGTAGGAGAAGGGATTCGGGGCGACTCAAAGACAGATGAGAGAGCGACTTTGAAATCGAGGCTGAATGGTCCTCCCAGTACATAATGGTAGCCTCCTCCCAGCCTTGAAAGTACGGCTGGCTCTTCCCCTCCCCGGGATTTCTTTTCCTGAAAGCCTACGCCGGCACCTATTTCGCCGAAAAAGCAGTCAGACCAGTACCCTCTTGAATAATAGTTGAGTTCGACCATCAACGGGATCATCCTGCTTGCCTCCCAGCTTCCCCGGTAGCCTGAGACAAGGCCTATGCTCAGCCTCTCGCTCAGGGCTAAGCTGAGTTTGCCGGAAGCAAAGCCGTTGCTCCAGAGTTCGAAACCGGAGCTCTTACCGTCAACGCGGTAGCCGTCGTCGCTGATATAGTTAAAGTGGTAGCTACGGAAAAACATCTGCGAATAGCCCCATTCAAAGCTGAAGCGTATCCAGGAAGGCGGCGCTCCATAGGACTTGGAAGCGCAGGACAGGGCAAGGATGAGCGCCAGGCAAAGTTTCAATACAGCTTTTTTCATAGACGGAAAAGTATTGAAATCTGCGGGTGCAGGGTTCGTATGAGACCGTTCTTGTATAAAGAGAACAGAATGGCGGTGGATGCAGGCTCTTTCGATATATAGAGCCCAAGGTCCGTTCGGAAGCTGAGGGCTATGCTGATAAGCCGCGAAAAGTCCACCCTCACGCCTACATCGCCGCAGAGTGCGAACACTCCGCCCATCCTTTCCGCTTCCCGGTCACGCACATAGCCTGCCGATATCCCGGCACCGGCATAGAAATCAAAGACAATCTCGTCAATCTCTATAGTGCGGAAGATATAGTCCCGGGTATAACTGAAAAATCCCCCTGGTGCGGCACTCTGCCCGAGAGGCAGGCCGTAGATATCAGCGTAAAGGGTATAATTGTCAAACTCATTCTGTCCCGGTACGGACCTTATGGCATTGACGCCAAAGCCTTTAGTCGAATTGTAAAGGCCGAGAAACGGTTGAGCGGCACAAGAGAGGCATCCTGCCAGCAGTAGGGCGCATAAAACCGATGAGATTATTTTTTGTGCCGGACACATATCACGAAGATAAGGAAAACTTTGAAATTTTTCAATGAATTGGCTAAATTTGCGGCTTGTACTTTTGAACCCCCAAACCTATGTCAGTAGTAATTAAAAAAGTAGAAACCCGAAAGGAATTACGCCGCTTCGTGCGTTTCCCTGAAAAACTCTATCGCGATAATCCATACTACGTACCACCCCTTGAGTTTGACCAGATTGATACTCTCGATCAGAAGAAGGGGGCAGCCCAGGAGTTCTGCGATTCCGAACTTTACCTGGCCTACAAGAACGGTGAACTTGTCGGAAGGGTTGCAGCCATCGTCAACCACAAGGCCAACAAGCAGTGGAACCACAAGGAGGTGCGCTTCGGCTGGATTGATTTCGTAGATGACCGCGAAGTGTCCAAGGCTCTGATAGACAAGGTGGAAGAGTTCGGCCGCAAACACGGAATGGACTCAATCGTCGGTCCTCTCGGTTTTACTGACTTTGACCCTGAAGGAATGCTCGTGGAAGGCTTTGACAGACTCTCCACTATGGCGCTGATATATAATCACCCATACTACAATGACCACATCCGCTCCCTGGGCTTCGAGAAGGATGCGGACTGGGTGGAATACAAGATTTATTTACCGGAAAAGCTGCCTGAAAAGTATTACAGGATTGTACCGCTGGTCGAGGAAAGGGCAAACGTAAGAATCCGCCCGCTCACCCGAAAGATTGTCAAGAAGGAGCATTATGGCGAGAAACTCTTCAATCTGATCAACGAATGCTACAAGAATCTCTACAATTTCACCGTACTTCCTGACAAGATGGCCAGCCAGTATCTGGACTTCTATCTCTCGATACTCGACCTGAAGTATGTGACCGTAGTGGAGAATGCGGAAGGCGAGCCGGTGGCGTTTGGCGTCGTGATGCCGACCATCGTGGGAGCCCTCCAGAAATCGCGTGGCAAACTATTCCCGTTCGGCTGGTATTATCTCCTGAAGTCGATGTTCATCAAACACGAGGACGGTGCGGAGATGTTCCTTATCGGCGTTCATCCTAAGTACCAGAACAGCGGACTCAACGGCCTGATTTTCGCAAACACCTTCAAGATTTTCAGCGAAAACGGCATCAAATGGGCTGAAACCAATGCCATCCTTGAGTACAATCTCAAGAACGCCCTCCAGTGGCAAGAATTTGAACACGAATGTAAGAAGAGACGCCGTTCATACAAAAAGCAATTGATTTACAATAAATAAAACAAAAATGTTTGAACCTGAAACAAAAATGTTACCTCCCCTTCCGGAGCGAATGAGACCGAAAAGTCTGGCCGAGTACTGCGGTCAGACCCATCTTGTCGGCCCCGGATGCATACTGCGTAATATGATTGATTCAGGCAATCTTTCATCCTTCATACTCTGGGGCCCTCCGGGTGTCGGCAAGACCACCCTGGCGAGAATCATCGCCCAAAGCACTTCACGCGAATTCTTCACTCTGTCAGCCGTAACGGCGGGTGTGAAGGACGTCCGCGAGGTCATCGACTCGGCGCGCAACCGTTCGCTTTTCACCTCGCCCGCAGCCCCAATCCTCTTCATTGACGAAATCCATCGTTTCAACAAGGCCCAGCAGGATGCCCTGCTTGGAGCTGTTGAAGCTGGCACAGTAATACTCATAGGAGCAACCACGGAAAACCCCTCATTCGAGGTAATCACTCCCCTCCTTTCGCGTTGCCAGGTTTTCGTCCTGAAGTCCCTTGAAGCTTCGGACCTCTCAGTGCTGCTGGATCGTGCCCTCAAGACCGACGTGCTTCTTCGCGAGAGGGATATTGTCGTGGAGCAGACCGAGGCCCTCTTCCGCCAGAGCGGCGGCGACGCACGCAAACTGCTCAACATCCTCGAAATCGTAGTTGATGCCAACTGCGCCAAGCCACGCATAGTCATCGACAACAAGACTGTCACCGACTGCCTCCAGGAAAACGTCGCAATCTACGACAAGTCAGGTGAGATGCACTATGACATCATCTCTGCCTTCATCAAGAGCATCAGGGGCTCAGACCCCAATGCTGCCGTGTACTGGATGGCGCGTATGCTGGACGGCGGCGAGGACCCTCTTTTCATCGCCCGCAGGCTCTGCATCCTGGCTGCCGAAGACGTCGGCCTAGCCAATCCCAACGCCCTGCTGCTCGCAGACGCAACCTTCCGCATCGTCCACTCCATCGGAATGCCTGAGGCGCGCATTCCCCTGAGCGAGTGCGCCATCTACCTCGCAAGCTCGCCGAAGAGCAATTCTGCATATCTGGCCATCAACGCAGCCCTGCAGGAAGCGAAAAACGACCAGACGGCCTCAGTGCCTCTGTATCTGCGCAATGCGCCCACCAAGCTTATGGAGGAGTTGGGCTATTCCGACGGCTACAAATATGCCCACGACTATCCCGGCCATTTCGCCGATCTGGAATTTATGCCCGAAAAGCTGAGCGGCAAGGTCTTCTACGAGCCCCAAGCTAACAGGCACGAAGAAGGCCTGAAGAATTATCTCCAGGCCTGCTGGCCGAAATATTACAAAAAGTAAATCTCTTTAATCTAACCTGCATTATTCATAGCCGCCACGCTTTGTCTTCGCAGTAACCGTTCGATGTGCCTGCCGGCACACATCTTCAGGATACCGTCACCACAGAGCCTGTCGCAATCGTCGTCATCTTCGAAGCCGGCCACGGGCTCAAGTTCACGGAAAAGTTTGGTAATCTGCTGGATATGAAGTAACTTTGCTTATGAAGTACTGATTACCAAATAATTATGAAGAGCATTATGACTAAATCACTCCACTTTTGTCTTATACTCGCATGCGCCCTTCTAGGCTTGTTTTCTTCTTGTGAAAAGCTCGATGACGGCCCCAAAGAGACCCCGGTACAGAGCATCTCTATAGTCGGAATCGAGAACGGAAGTTTAACCTTGCCCGTTAAGGCAGGAGCCCAGGTCTTCCCGATAGCCTTCACTCCCGAAGGCGCCGACGTCAAAAGCCTCAGCGTCACTTCTTCGAAACCCGAAGTGGCAAGTGCCGAAATCAAACTTCTGAACACCAAGGCCGTTGCCTATGACGCAGAGCTCACCGTCACACCGCTCTCCGGAGGCGAAACGGACATCACCGTAAACGCCGACGGAAAGGCTACGGTGCTTCACCTCACAGTAGAGTCTGAAACTATCTTCGTCATAACCGGAGAGGTTAGTGCGACCTCCGCAGGACGGGCATTTTGCGGAATGTCGATGATCAATTCAGACAAGCTTCCCGAATTCACCTCCTATGTGATGGGCGGCATAAGCTATAGCGAAGTGAACACCACTCCTGTAGTCCCGACCGTCAAAGACAATACCACAGACAATCACGACTGCTTACTGTCTTTCGGAAGGGTGTTCAAAGCCGGAGAAACTCCCGTGGACGGCGAATACACCGACATCCCTCTTACCGACCTCAAGCCCTCGACCCAGTACTACTACAGGGCATTCGTCTGGATTGACGAGTCAGAGACCGTGTACTACGGTGAGGTGAAGGCTTTCCGCACTTCTGACGAGCCCGTCATCGTTGCCGGTGAAGTTGACCTCGGACTCAGCGTCAATTGGTGGGGATGCAACGTGGGTGCAACAAAGCCCGAGGAATACGGCAACTACTACGCCTGGGGCGAAATCGCCGAAAAGAGCAAGTACGCCGTGACCAACTATAACCTGCGCTACAGCAAGTACCACACCACCCAGAGGGAAGAAGGCCACCTGGAGACCTCTATCAAGATAGACAACAAGACCATACTTGATGCCGAAGACGACATTGCCACAATCACCCTTGGCGAAGGCTGGAGAATGCCTACCGTTGAAGAAATCCGCGAGCTCAAGGACCTCAATCCCAGCATATACGAACTGAACGGAGTGAAGGGACTTCTGTTCACCGGCAAGAACGGGAACTCGATGTTCATCCCCTACAACGGTTGCAAAAAAGACGAGCAGTCGCTCTATCAGGGAGAACATCTGATGCTGTGGTCCTGCAAAGCTTCAGTGGACGACGCTCTTAGAGCAGGAGCTTACGAGACCGAGTCGCAGTGGGGCGCCACTCTCAACACCTATGCATACAGGTTCGTCGGAATGGGAGTAAGAGGAGTCAAAGCCCAGAGGCCCAAAGACGGTCCGGACCTCAAATACACAGGCTTTGCCGCCACCAATGTGACCAAGAACAGCGCCACCGTCACCCTCACGGTCGATATTGACGACGCCCAGCTTTCTGAGGAGGGAGTCGGACTGCAGGTATCCTCCGACCCTGATTTCAAGACCGTCGCCGCAGAGAAGAACTTCGGCAAGACCGGAGGCACCTTCACTATGGAGCTGACCGATCTTGCATCCTCTTGCGAGTACTATGTCAGAGCCTATGTAGGCACCGTCACGAACGGACTGTACCTTGGTGAAGCCTTCAGTTTCAAGACTGAGGATGACATAGTTGAGCCCTATGTCGATATGGGCACCTCAGTGCTCTGGGCATCGTGGGACCTGGGCTCCGAAAAGCCTGAAATAATGGGAGTGAAAATTGCCTGGGGAGAAACCCAGACCAAGGACGAGTTCACTGGCGAAAACAACAAATACTATAGGAGCTTCAACAAACAGAAAGGCCGCTACCTCTACCCCAAGTAAAATGCCGGCGACAAGAAGACCC
>JAEDLO010000135.1 GCA_016295245.1 Bacteroidales bacterium
TTTCAAGCTTATGGATGACTTCCGCTACGTCTTCTCCGTAGAAGGCGAGGGCTGCCAGGAGTCCATAATGGAAATCGAATCCAGCGATATGGGCATGTCCTCCGGTTCGGCGCCTTATCTCGACTACGCCTATATCCAGGGTCCGAGAAATAACAAGCCTTCCAATATGCAGGGCTGGGGTTTCAACGTACCTAACGACAATCTCATCAGCTTCCTGAAGGAGCGTGGCGACGACATACGTTATGCTGCCACCATACTCGAAAGGGGCACAACCACTCCTGAAGGCGACTACATTCTCGAAACCTGCACCAATCCTTACTACAACGGCAAGGTATATACCCCTTCGGCTTACAATGACTGGTCCTATAACGGCTACGGTTTCGACCACAACGTCAGGGTGATACGCTATTCCGACATATTGCTCATATATGCGGAGGCGCTTGTCAACGGAGCTCCTGCCGGAACTTGCGGCTACAGCGCGGACTTTGCCCTGAATATGGTGCGCGCACGTGCCGGACTTGCTCCTGTCAGCGCCACCATCGACAGCATACTCGACGAAAGGCGTGCCGAATTCGCAATGGAGGAGAACCGCCTCTTCGACCTCAAGAGGACGGGACGTGCGGCCGGAACAATCAAGGGCTTCGTTTCTCCGAAGCACGACTATTATCCTGTACCTGCAAATCAGCTTCAGCTCAACACCGCCCTCAGCCAGAGGGCAGGATGGTAGAATACATATCAAAACCCACTAATAAACAATTCAAATGAAAAAGATTTTCTCAATGATGGCTGCATCCGCAGCCGCAATCGCAGTTCTTGCATCCTGCAACAACGGTAATCAGTCCGGCATCGATGACGGCAAGATCGATCCTTCGACCATCGCAAGCGATGCCCTCGTCGCCTACATTCCTTTTGACGGCAGCGCTGTAGAGGCACTCAGCAAGACCGAGGCCTCCGAGAAGGGCTCAGCCGTAAGCTATGTCAACGGCCGCCGCGGCAAGTGCCTGCAGGGAGCTGAGAACGGCTATCTCATCTTCAACCTCCCTCAGCTCAACAAGATGAGCAGCTTCTCCATCTCAATGTGGATCAATCAGCCTACCGTCCCGAGTTCCCAGGCTCCGGTTCCTTGCTACATCTCCTTCCTGAACAGCGAGAACTTCTGGAACGACCTTGCAATCGTCACTGACCGCCGCGATGACGACTTCATCGCCTACAAACTCTACTGGAAGAGCGAGACCTATGACGTATGGAAGACTTCCGACGGAAAGACTGATGAAGCATACGACTGGGGAATGGCTTATCCTGCCAACCGCTGGACTCACATCATCTGGTCTTATGACGAGAATACTTCCGAGTTCCACGCCTTCGTGAACGGCGTTGACGTTACTCCGGAGAATTATGTCGCCGTCCTCGCCAATGATGCCCCTGCAGGTGCCATCACCTTCCATCCTTTCACCCAGGTTCTTATTAACGGCTGGCGCCAGAAGGTTTTGGAGGGTGCTACCGATGAGTGGATGGGCTGGATGAACGGCCAGATGGACGAGCTCCGCATCTACAACAAGGGCCTCAATGCAACTGAGGCAAAGAATCTCTACGACGCAGAGATCTCTCAGCTTTAATTCTCTTAAGGGGGGCGGGTGCGCCTGCCTCCCTTTTTCCATTTATATGAAAAGATCATACGGATTCATAGCGGCCCTGGCCCTCTTGCTTGCGGGAAGTTCCTGCAAGGAGCAGCCCGTGGAACTGCCGACAGCCATCCTTTCCTCTTTTTCTTTCTGCGGGAAGAGCACTTCGGTCAATTCTGTGCCGGTCAATGTGCCTCTGGAAGGGGTGTATATGGACTTTGAGTTTACAAAGTCATTGGATATCGATGCTTTCGACCCTTCCCTCCTGCTCGTGTCCGGATGCAGCTCTGAACTCTTCGCTTTCAGCGTGACAGGGGAGGACAGACGGACTCTGCACCTCGGGACCGTGGCTCCGCTGCCTGCCTTCAGCCGCATCTCTTTGAGACTTTGCGCCGGGAAGAACCTCGGCGTGAATCTGCCGGATGAGCTTATTTTCAGTTTCACTACAGAATACGACCCTTCCGACAAGTTCCCCCGCATAAGCCGGGACGAGCTTTTCGAGAAGGTCCAGAAAGCCGCCTTCCTCTATTTCTGGGATTATTCGCATCCTGTCTCCGGTCTTGCACGTGAGCGCAAGGGCTCCGGTGATACGGTTACCTCGGGAGGCAGCGGCTTCGCCCTTATGACCATACCCGTCGCTATCGAGAGGGGATGGATCAGCCGCGAGGAGGGACTTGCCCATTGCCTGAAGGTGCTGGACTTCCTCAAGGACAAATCCGAACGCTTCCACGGGGCCTGGCCGCACTGGCTCGATGGAAACAGCGGCAAGGCCATTGCCTTTTCC
>JAEDLO010000054.1 GCA_016295245.1 Bacteroidales bacterium
CTTCGCACTCTCTGTCGAAGAACTCGCCCTTTCCTGTCAATCACCTGCGCACCCAGGATGCCTCAGAAGTACTTCTAGCAGGGGTCACCCGCGCAGGTGAGGGCTTAATGGTCTCACCTGCGCACCCAGTGTGCCTCACAGGTACTTCTGAGAGGGGTTAACCGCGCAGGTGAGTAACAAAATTTGATCGAGGGCCCGTTAGAACTAGGTCTGAGCGGGGTGGCGGTGCTTCTTGTCAATCACCTGCGCACCCAATGTGCCTCAGACACCATTCTGAGAGGGGTTGACCGCGCAGGTGAGGGCTTAATGGTCTCACCTGCGCACCGAGGATGCCTCACAGGTACTTCTGAGAGGGGTCACCCGCGCAGGTGATTGACAAAACTCTACCGAGGACCAGTCAGAGGTGTGCCAGAGGGGCTGAGGCGAAGGCGGAGGTGTGCCAGAGGGGAGAAGGCGGAGGTGGTGGCGGAGGCGCGGAGGCGGTCAAGGAGGGGAAGGGTTAGCGGGGCACGGCGAGTCGCGGCGGTGCTGCGGAGCAGCAGGACGGCGATGTCTGACGACGGTTGGACGCGACCGCCAGGGAGCGGCCAAGACGGAGGAGTCCGCCATCCAGCAGACGAGACGGATGCCACGCCCTTTCCCGACGTTAGCCCCGCGCCCCGCCGGCACCCGCCGCGGCAACAAAAATGCCACAGAAGGGCCACAGCAGCAGAAAGGCCTACGCCGCTGAAGGGCCGTAGCGAAAAGAGGGGACGAGGGTCGCTGCAAGGCCAACGCCGCTTCGGAGCTCCGCACATTATACAGAAAGAGGCCGACCCTATTTGTCGACCTCTTTCTGTTTCAAGCACTCAAATGCTTTCGGAACAAGATGGGCTAGCGCAGCGTGATTTTGAAGACAAGAGCTTCTTCTGCAGGGATGCAAGTTGGCTTTGAGATGACAAGACTGTCATCATTCTGGGTCCAGCTGATAGTCTCGCTGCTGCCAAGAACCGAGATAGACTTGATCTTGAACTTATTGTACTCAGTCTTCCGTCCCAGACTCTTGATTACAACGTCAGCTTCAGGTGCACCGAAAACAGTAGCATAGATCAGTTTCTCTCCCTTCGCATTGAAACGCACATCCTGCGGACCGAGATTCTGCTTATTTTCATTGAAGCCCTGAGCATTGATAGGATTGCTGCTCTCAGCAACCGGACCCTCTCCAAAAATCTTCCACGGACGGGTATCATAAATACTCTCGGAATTGATTTTCATCCAGGCTCCGATACGCTCGACAATCTGTCTCTCAGTCTTGTCCATCGAGCCGTCACCGCGCAAAGGAATATTCAGCAGCAAGTTGCCGTTCTTCGAAACGACATCCACAAGCATTGCGATAACCTTCGCAGAAGACTTATAGCGGTCCTGATAATAGGTGTGCTTGTCATAATGCCACTGTCCGATGCAGGTACAGGTCTGCCAAGGAAGCGGATTGATATTGTCCGGAGCACCGCGCTCCACATCCCAGACTATGGTTTCCTTCTGCCAGTCATTGAGAACCTTGCCGGTAACGACACAATTGACCTTGCCGCCGTTCTGGCTGGCATTGCGGTTATAATAGTGGGCAACGATATTGAGTCCCGCATCCGTTACAGGCCAGAGCGGAAGATAAGTATCGTCAAAATATATGATGTCAGGATTGTAGTCATTGATGAGCTGAACCGTCCTATTATAGAACTTGTCTGTATATTTCTGGTCGGGAGGAGTAACCCTGTCGAGTTCCCAATCCCAGGAGCGGTTATTCTTGCTGAGCGGATGAGACTGTTCGTAGAGTTCCTGAGGATCAAGGCCTTCCCACCATTTGCCCTTGCCGTCTTCCTTGGTCAGCACTCCGTCATAAGGCACGCCCTTCAGCGGCCCGGCTGCGTCGCTGCCGCGGCTGGTCTCATACCAGCACCAGGCGTGAGCCGCGTGAACGCTCACACCGAAAGGAAGGTCATACTTGCGGCAAGCCTCAGCCCACTCGCCTATGATGTCGCGCATAGGTCCTATCCTGGTGGAATTCCACTCTTGATAACGGCTGTCATAAAGGTCAAAGTTGTCGTGATGGTTGGCAAGAGCCATAAAATAGCGGGCGCCTACTGACTTGTAAAGCTTTACAAGGCTGTCGGGTTCAAACTTGTCGGCTTTCCAGTCAGGAAGCCAGTCCTTGAATCCGTACTCTGAAGGATGGCCCTTGGTATCAAGCTGATATTTATAGGCCTGATCACTGGAGATATACATTTTCCTGGCGTACCAGTCACCATCTTCAGGCTGGCACTGTGGTCCCCAGTGGGCCCAGATGCCGAACTTGGCATCGCGGAACCATTCAGGGCACTCGTAAGCCGAAAGGCTTTCCACATCAGGGGTGAACGCCCCTTCACATACAGGCTCCCTGGACGTGTCGGTCTTTACGACAAAGTCGGGATGCTTCAAATACACAGGGTTCTCCTGGGCATCAAGCAACACTGCGCAGCTCAGCAGCGCAGCAACAATGGTCATTAGTGTTCTCATAATGTGTGTTATTTGGATAATTTTTGCAAAGTCCAATCGGCCTTGATTTTGTCTATGATAGCTGTAACTATCTCATAGACAGGAGAATCCTCAGTATAGACGGCAGGGGCGGTGAAAGCCACCCTGCCCTGGCGCTTGAGTTTGCGCGCCGTAGCCTTCTTGCGATCGTTCTCAGGGTCATAGACAGCTATGCTGTGACCTCCGAACATACCGACTATCTTCATACAAGGGACATCAGTATCTCCGTCCCCGAAATATATCATATGGGAGAAAGGAACCCTCTTCTTGTCATCAGCAATCGAATCATTTACCTGCTTGTTGTCACGGGCGCTGAAGATGCCTTTGCTGATTTTGAAGAGAAACTGGGTCTTGGCCGTATAATCAACCGCGATGCCGGGCCATTCCGCCTCACCTTGCTCGTTGTAGATGAACGAACCGGCATAGACGTGCTTGAACTCCCCCGCTATCGAACAGCCTTCAACTATCTCTTTCAGGCCCGAAGAGTTGATGTAGTGTTCGATGACCAGGCCGTGCTCGCGCCCGTAGCGGTTGATAAGGCCGAACCACTGCCTGACTCCCTCAAAGAGTTCCACATTGGCCCCGAAGCGCATAAAATCCTCGCGACGGAGCTTGATGCCGTTGGCCTTGGCCTCATCGAACATCATCTTCATATACGAAAGGACATTCGAGGCATCCTGGCCGACTGCGAGTTTGTCACTCATCGCCCAGAACTCCGGCGCCGTCTTGCCGACAGCCTGGATGAAGCCGAATTCCTGCATATTGCCGGGAGAAAGAGTCCCGTCAAAATCGTAAATCAGCGCTACTATGGGTTTCTTTCTCATTGAGCCTTCTTATCTTCCTCCCCGTCGAAATGATAGTCGTTGCCGGGGAGAATAATATTGAACAGAATACCGACGACGGCGGCGACTGCAAGGCCGCTCAATGAGGTGAAGCCGATGCGGACAGCGTCATTGGCGCCATACTTTATACCCACTGCGAGCACAAGGATGAGGGCGGCGATGATGACATTGCGCGACCGGGTGAAGTCCACCCTGTTTTCAACGATATTGCGGACGCCGACAGCTGAAATCATACCGTAAAGGATAAGTGACACGCCTCCGATGGTCGCTGCCGGCATCGCGCCAATGAGGGCGGCGAACTTAGGGCAGAATGCCAGGAGGATTGAGAAGATGGCCGCGAGGCGAATCACGCGGGGATCAAAGACTCTGGTAATGTTGAGCACGCCCGTGTTTTCGCCGTAAGTCGTATTTGCAGGTGCGCCGAAAAGCGAGGCGATGGCGGTTGCCAGACCGTCTCCCATAAGGGTGCGGTGCAGACCGGGATCCTCGAGGTAGTTCCTGTCTGTGGTCGAGGAAATAGCGCACATATCGCCTATGTGTTCAACCATCGTGGCGAGCGATATCGGCAGGATGGCGATGATTGATGCGACAATCAGACCCCAGTCAGGGCTTTTGAACACGGCTATGGCAGTATCCTCCCACTTGAACGGCAGGCCTATCCAGGCGGCATCCCTGACGGTCGAGAAGTCAACCTTTCCGAAAACAATGGCTACAATGTAAGATGCCAGCACGCCCAGCAGGATGGGAACGATCTTGACCATACCCTTCCCCCAGATGTTCGCAATGACAATCACCGCTATCGCCACAAGGGCAATCGGCCAGTTCTGCGAGCAGTTCTGGATGGCGGAGCCGGAAAGGATGAGTCCGATGGCTATGATGATCGGTCCGGTCACAACCGGAGGGAAGAAGCGCATCACCTTTCTTGTTCCGAAGGCCGCGAAAAGGCCGGAAAGAACGAAATACATCAATCCTGCACAGAAAACTCCAATACAGGCATATGGAAGGGACTCCGACAACGCCAAGCCCTTTGCCAGCCCCATCTGGGTCACGGCCGCATAGCCTCCGAGGAATGCGAAGGAAGAGCCGAGGAAAGCCGGGACCTTTCCCTTAGTGCACAGATGGAAGATAAGGGTGCCGATACCAGCGAACAGGAGGGTTGACGAAACCGACAGCCCGGTAATCACCGGCACGAGGACGGTGGCGCCGAACATAGCGAAGAGGTGCTGAAGTCCGAGAATGGTCATCCTGCCCACGCCAAGTGGCCTGGCATCATAGATTGCCTTGTAGTTGAGTTTTGCCATAGCAATATTGAGTAATCTTTATTCCCACTCGATTGTTGCAGGCGGTTTTGATGAAATATCGTAAACTACGCGGTTGATGCCGCGCACCTTGCGGATAATCTCGTTTGAAACCTCTGCGAGGAATTCATAAGGGAGGTGTACCCAGTCGGCGGTCATACCGTCAACAGAGGTCACGGCGCGAAGCGCAACAGTGTTCTCGTAGGTGCGTTCGTCACCCATCACGCCCACGCTCTGCACAGGGAGGAGTATGGTTCCGGCCTGCCATACCTGGTCATAAAGCTTCCACTCGCGGAGCTTTCCGATGAAGATGGCGTCAGCCTCCTGCAGGATGGCTGCCTTCTCGGGGGTCACCTCGCCGAGGATGCGGATACCCAGACCCGGGCCCGGGAAAGGATGGCGGCCGAGGATATTCGGATCCAGGCCGAGGGCGCGGCCTACGCGGCGCACCTCATCCTTGAAGAGGAGGCGGAGCGGCTCCACAACCTTGAGGTTCATCTCCTTTGGAAGTCCGCCCACGTTGTGGTGGCTCTTGATGGTGGCAGAAGGGCCCTTGACCGAGCAGGACTCGATCACGTCAGGGTAGATTGTACCCTGAGCCAGCCAACGCGCATCCTTGATAGTCTTGGCAACGGCATTGAATTCCTCCACGAAATCCTTACCGATGGACTTGCGCTTCTTTTCAGG
The DNA here is from genome assembly GCA_016295245.1 of Bacteroidales bacterium. Classification (GTDB taxonomy): domain Bacteria; phylum Bacteroidota; class Bacteroidia; order Bacteroidales; family UBA932; genus Cryptobacteroides. The sequence goes on from JAEDLO010000054.1 coordinate 5,375, forward strand.
ATCCGTCACACCCTTGAGGTGCGAAAAGAAGCGGTCTGCCGCCTTCACACCCTTGACATTCAGGCCCATACCCTCGTATGACTTGAGCACGTCCTCGAACTCGTTCTTGCGTAGCAGTCCCGAATCCACGAAGATGCAGTGGAGGTTGGCTCCGATGGCGCGATGAAGCAGGAGGGCGGCAACGCTGGAGTCAACGCCACCGCTAAGGCCGAGGATGACCTTGTCGTCGCCGAGCTGCTCGCGCAGCTGTGCAACCGTGGCGTCCACGAAGTTCTCGGCGGTCCAGTCGCCCTTGCAGCCGCAGATGTCGATGACGAAATTGCGCAGCAGGTCGGTGCCCTTTTCGCTGTGGTGCACCTCAGGGTGGAACTGAATGCCCCAGGTCTGCTCGCCGGCAATCTTGAAAGCGGCGTTCTCCACGCTCTCGGTCGAGCCTATGATGCTGGCGTTCTCAGGAAGGCGGACGATGGTGTCGCCGTGAGACATCCATACGGTGGATTCAGCAGGCAAGCCCTTCATAAGCGGGTCGGAAGCGTCCTTGACGCTCAGGCGTGCCCTTCCGTATTCGCGGGAGCCTGCAGGAGCCACTTCGCCGCCGCCGTTCTGGGCAAGCCACTGGGCACCGTAGCATACTCCAAGCAGAGGGAGCACTCCCCTAATGCCTGTGAGATCAGGTTGCGGCGCGTCCGCATCGCGGACGGATGACGGGCTGCCGGAAAGGATTACGCCGAGCAGGTCAGAGTCGATTGCGGGTATCTTGTTGTAAGGGTGGATTTCGCAATATACGCCGATTTCACGCACGCGGCGCGCAATCAGCTGGGTGTACTGCGATCCGAAATCAAGGATAAGTATCTTATTCACCTCTTGAATAGTTAGGGGTTTCTTTGGTAATGGTTATATCGTGCGGGTGGCTCTCTGCCATACCGCTGGCTGTAACTCTGGTGAACTTGGCGCTCTTGAGGGCGGTAAGGTCAGCCGCTCCGCAGTAACCCATACCTGAGCGCAGGCCGCCTACTAGCTGGTAAACCGTCTCGGCGAGGGTTCCCTTGTATGGCACGCGACCTACGATTCCCTCCGGAACGAGCTTCTTGGCATCAGCCTTGTCCGACTGGAAGTAGCGGTCCTTCGAACCGGCCTCCATAGCGTCGATAGAGCCCATACCGCGATATGACTTGAACTTACGTCCGTTGTAGATGATGGTCTCGCCCGGAGCCTCTTCGGTGCCGGCGAACATCGAGCCGCACATCACGCAATCACCGCCGGCTGCGAGAGCCTTGACGATGTCGCCGGAGTAGCGGAGTCCGCCGTCGGCGATAAGTGTTGCGCCTGAGCCCTTGACTGCATTGTAGGCGCTTGAGATGGCGCTGAGCTGAGGAACGCCCACACCTGCCACGATGCGGGTGGTACAGATGGAGCCAGGGCCGATGCCGACCTTTACGCCGTCTGCTCCGGCCTCAACCAAAGCCCTTGCGGCCTCTTCGGTGGCGATATTGCCGACCACGACGTCCAATGAGCTGTACTGGGCCTTGACCTTCTTGAGAAGCTCGATTACGGACTTGGAGTGGCCGTGGGCGCAGTCAAGCACAACTGCATCGACGCCTTCGTCATTGAGGGCGCCCACCCTGTCGAGAGCGTCAGGGGTGATGCCTATGCCGGCGGCTACCCTGAGGCGGCCGAGACTGTCCTTGCAGGCATCGGGATTGAGTCTCTCCTTGATGAGGTCCTTGTAAGTGATCAGACCTACAATCTTGCCCTCGTTGTCAACTACAGGGAGCTTTTCGACTTTGTATTTCTGGAGAACCGACTTGACATATTCACGGTCGGTGTGGTTTGCAGGGATGGTGACAAGCCCCTCAGAAGTCATTGCATCCTTGATAAGGACTGACATATCGTCCTGGAAACGCACGTCACGGTTGGTCACGATACCGACGAGATGGCCCTCGGAAGATACTACAGGGATGCCGCCGATGTGGTTGTCGTGCATAATGCGCAGGGCGTCGCCCACGGTCTGGGTCTGCTCGATGGTCACAGGATCGTTGATCATACCGTTCTCAGAGCGCTTTACCTTGCGGACTTCGGCAGCCTGGGCTGCTATGCTCATATTCTTGTGGATGACGCCGATTCCTCCCTCACGTGCGAGGGCGATGGCCATAGGAGCCTCGGTTACGGTGTCCATTGCAGCGGACACGATAGGGATGTTGAGAGTAATGTTTCTTGAAAAACGGGTCTTCAGACTGACCTCTCGGGGCAAGACCTCTGAGTATGCCGGGATAAGCAGCACATCGTCAAATGTAAGGCCTTCCATTGCGATTCTTTCATCGATAAATGACATAGTGAAGGGACTTTAATTTGGCGGACAAAGGTAAGAAAAAAAGAGCGTTCCGGCAAATTATTTTACTTCCGTTTCCGATACAGCTGATAACTGTTGTAGCAATTGTGCCAGATGCTGTAGAATCCTCCTGCAAGAGAGGTTACCGGCGTCATGAAAGTATAGCCCATCCAGATGGCGAAGACCGTGTTTTTCTGGCCCAGAGCCTGACCGGCGGAGATCGGGCAGCGATATTTGCCGCCTATCTTGCGCCCGAGGGCAAACTGCACCACGCAGGCAAGCAGGGAACCCGCGGCGATGGCAATAAGGCTCAAAGCCCCGGCGCCGCTGGTGTAGATAGAGCGCGCGCTCATCAGGATGGCAAGGCTCAGGGACAGCGCCCAGATATAAAACGAAAGGTCGGTGAACTTCAGAATCCGGGCGTGGAGACCCGGCAGCAGGAAGCGGACCACCCAGGCCAGAAGGCAGGGCATAATCAGCAGGGGGAAGACCTTTGCCATAATCAGCGAGAAGGCAGTCGCGAACGGCAGGCCTTCCGCAGGGTGGACAAGAGGAACTACGGCCGGCACCAGCACCGCCGCTGCCATATTGATAAGCACCGTATAGGTCACGACTCCGGCCATATTCCCGCCCAGTTTTCCCGTCACCACGGCGCAGGCCGTCGCAGTCGGGCAGATGAAGCAGAGCATCAGAGACTCCAGAAACAGGGCCAGGTCGGGATTCAGACCGGGACAAAATATCAGGGGCAGGGAGAAAAGCAGGAAAGAAAGGCACTGAACCAGAAGCAGCCAGCCCATCCAGCGGTGCGGCTTCATCGAACGGGGCTCAATCTTGCAGAAGCTCAGGAACAGCATCAGGAACAACAGCAGAGGCTGAATCGTCTTGACGCTTTTGAGCAGCAGGGGTCCGGCAGGATGCAGAAAGGGCAGGCAGCGATACAGAATATACGCACCTGCCCCGGTAAGCATTGAAAAGACCAGCATCCAGTCACGGATGAATTTAGCGCCTTTCATTTCTTTCTATGAAACACTCGAGGGTATTTTCCATCAGTTTTGCGATGGTCATCGGGCCGACACCTCCCGGTACCGGAGTGATGTAGCCTGCCACTTCGGCGGCAGACTCGAAGTCCACGTCGCCGCAAAGGCTTCCGTCATCGCGGCGGTTGATGCCCACATCGATGACGACAGCACCCGGCTTGACCATATCGCCGGTCACAGTACCCGGTTTGCCGGTGGCAACCACCAGGATATCAGCCAAGCCCACTATGGCCTTGAGGTCCGCCGTTCTGGAATGGGCCATTATCACAGTCGCATTCTCATCCAGCAGGAGTTTGGCCACCGGCTTGCCGACTATGTTGCTGCGGCCTACGACCACTGCTATCTTGCCGCTGATCTGAACGCCGGTAGTCTTGATGAGGTGGATTACGCCCCTCGGGGTGCAAGGCACGCTGCAACTTTTTCCGGTCCAGAGCGAGCCTACATTGAGGATATGGAAGCCGTCCACATCCTTTTCCTTGGCGATGGCGTCTATCACCTTATCCTCGTCGATATGGCGAGGGAGCGGCAGCTGCACGAGGATGCCGTCAACGGCCTTCTCGGCATTGAGCTGGGCAATCTTTGCGAGAAGCACCTCCTCGGGCACATCGGCAGCCATCGTTATCAAGCGCGAATCCATACCCACATAAGCGGCAGCCTTTACCTTGTTGCGTACGTAAACCTGGCTTGCAGGGTTCTCGCCCACAATGATTACAGCCAGGCAGGGTTTCCTTCCGTACTGCTCCTGAGCTTGCGCCACCCTCGCCCTGACCTCGTCCTTGAGGGCGGCTGCTATGGCCTTTCCGTCAATTATCTGTGCTTTCATATCATTTGTATTCGAGTGCTATGTGTGCAATGTCCTTGCGGTAGAAAAGATTGTCGCACTTGATGCGGGCAATCTGCTCATATACCTTGCGGCGCGCATCGGCAATGTCACTGCCACGGCTCACCACCATCATCACGCGGCCGCCGGCGGTCAGCAGACGGCCATCTGACAGCTTTGTGCCCATATGGTAAACCTGGGCGTCCAGATTCTCGACACCGAGGATCTCGGCACCCTTCTCATAATGGCCCGGATAACCTTTGGAAGCGAGTACGACGCCGAGGGTTACAGCATCCTCCCACTGCGGCGCCTCAAGCGGCGAAGCTGTGGCAACGGCGTGGAATACTTCGTAGATGTCGCTGCGCAGAAGCGGGAGCACGACCTCGGTCTCGGGATCGCCGAAGCGGGCGTTGAACTCGATGACCTTGACCCCGTCAGGTGTTTTCATCAGACCGCCGTAAAGCACGCCGCTGAGCGGGCAGCCTTCTGCGCACATCGCCTTGGCAGTAGCCTTCAGGATATGTTCAAGCGCATATTCGCGGTCCTCTTCGCTGATGAAAGGAAGTCCGGTATAAGCGCCCATACCTCCGGTGTTCGGGCCCTTGTCGCCGTCGTATGCCCTCTTGTGGTCCTGGGAAAGAGGCATAGGGTAAACCCTCTCCCCTTCCACGAAGCACATAAACGAGAACTCGGGTCCGGTCAGAAAGTCTTCGATGACCACCTTGCCCTGGCCGAAGGCGCCGTCACAGAGCATACTGTGCAGTGCTTCCCTGGCCTGATCGAGGTCTTCGGCAATCACCACTCCCTTGCCGGCCGCCAAGCCGTCGTACTTGAGCACGGTAGGGAAAGGGCGCGAGCTTACATAGTCGAGCGCCGCTTCAAAGTCGGTGAAGCTCCTGTAAGCGGCCGTAGGAATTCCGTACCTGGCCATCAGCTGCTTGGCGAATTCCTTGCTGCTCTCGATTCTGGTGGCGCTTCGGCTGTGGCCGAAAATCGCGAGTCCAGCCTGCCTGAAGGCATCGACCACGCCTGCGGCCAGGGAAGCCTCAGGACCGACCACAGTCAGGTCAATTCCTTCGCCTTTGGCGAATGAGAGGAGGGCCTCGACGTCAGTGTCTGCAATCGGAACGTTCTCGGCCTGAAGGCCTATTCCGGCATTGCCGGGCGCGCAAAAGATCTTTGCCACCTGCGGACTGCGGCTCAAGGCATCAACGATGGCGTGGCACCTGCCGCCTCCGCCAATGACGAGTACTTTCTTATCTTTCATAGACGACTAATGCTTGAAATGTCTTACGCCTGTGAAGAGCATAGGGATACCGGCCAGGTCAGCCGCGTCGATGCTCTCCTGGTCGCGAACGCTGCCGCCCGGCTGAACAATGGCGCTGATGCCGTAAGAGGCTGCGGTCTGAACGCTGTCGGCGAATGGGAAGAAGCCGTCCGAGCCCATCACCAGACCTTCATTGCGGATGTCCTTGCCTTCCTTGGCAAGAGCCTCGGAAGCCTGCTGGAGAGCGATGGCGGCGGAGCCCACACGATTCATCTGGCCTGCTCCCACGCCATAGGTCCTGCCGTCCTTGACAACGACGATGGCGTTGGACTTGACGTGCTTGACTATCTTCCAGGCGAAATCCATATCTGCGAGCGCAGCCTCGTCCGGACGAGTCTTGGTGACACACATTCCGGCGTTGATGACTTCTTCCGAGCGGTCCTGGTTCTGGACGAGGAG
>JAEDLO010000055.1 GCA_016295245.1 Bacteroidales bacterium
GCGATGATTAATCTTGATATGGTCGGGACGGCCTCATCCGGCTTCTATGCCTACACCTCTTCCAACAGGGATATGAACGCCATACTCAACCAGCTGGACCAGAGCCTCCAGCCGATAAAGCCAAAACTTGTGAGCCTGGAGCCTGTCGGTTCGGACCACCGCTCATTTTACGATAAGCGCATACCTTCCGTCTTCTTCACCACCGGACGCTATCCTGAGTACAACACAGGAGAAGATACGGCTTCTATCATAGAGTACGATGATATGGAAAGGGAGATGGAATATGTTTACAACTATACCGTAGCCCTTGCCTCAGGCGACAAGCCGGCCTTTGACCCCGGTGAGGCTTCGGGCAGAGACCGTCCTTTCAGCGCCGACATCGTGCCCTATTCGGACTGCGACGTGAAACCTGTCTTCCTCGGGTCGAGCGATCCCGCGCAGTTCCTCAAGAAGTGGGTGTATGTATATCTGAAGTATCCTGAGGCTGCTGTCCGCGACGGTATCCAAGGCAGGGTGCTGGTGGATTTCGTCATTGACGAGAAAGGCAAGGTCAGAGATGTGCGGATCGCCAGGGGAGTGGATCCTCTGCTTGACGAGGAGGCCCTCAGGGTAATCAAGGCGTCTCCGGACTGGAAGGCCGCCCGCGTGGGAGGCAAAAAGGTCAAGTGCGGCCTCTCCCTTTATGTTGAATTCAGATTGGAAAGAAAGAAAAACAGATAATAACGATGGAATACGATTTCAAGTCAATTGAGAGCAAGTGGCAGGCCAGATGGGCTGCCGAAAAGACATTCAAGGTAAGTGAGGATGAGAGCAAACCGAAGTTCTATGTCCTCGATATGTTCCCGTACCCTTCAGGTGCCGGTCTCCACGTAGGACATCCTCTCGGCTATATTGCCAGCGACATTTTCTCGCGATACAAGAGGCTCAAGGGCTTCAATGTCCTTCACCCTATGGGCTACGATGCCTTCGGCCTTCCTGCAGAGCAGTATGCCATCCAGACCGGCCAGCATCCTGAGGTGACCACCAACAACAATGTGGCCAGGTACCGCCAGCAGCTCGACCGCATCGGCTTCTCATACGACTGGGACAGGGAAGTGCGCACCTGCGATCCTCAGTACTACAAATGGACCCAGTGGGCCTTCCTCAAAATGTTTGACAGCTGGTATGATCCGGAGCTTGACAAGGCCCGTCCTATCAGCGAACTCGTGGAGAAACTCTCGACCACAGGTTACGGCGATGTGAGCGCACAGGAGTGGAACTCCGCCGACGAGAAGCGAAAGTCCGACATTCTTATGGGCTACCGTATTGCCTATCAGGGAGAAACCTCGGTCAACTGGTGCGAGGGCCTCGGTACCGTGCTCGCCAATGATGAGGTGAAGGACGGCCTTAGCGTACGCGGCGGCTACCCTGTGGAGCAGAAGAAGATGACCCAATGGCAGCTGAGGGTGTCAGCCTATGCCGGCAGGCTGCTTGACTCCCTTGACAAGCTTGATTGGACCGATTCCCTCAAGGAGATGCAGCGCAACTGGATCGGCCGCTCTGAGGGCACTGAGGTCGTGTTCGATACTGTCTGCGGCGACAAGCACCTGCCTGTCACCATCTTCACCACCCGCGCGGACACGATGTTCGGCGTGACCTTTATGGTGCTCGCCCCTGAAAGCGAACTCGTCGCCCAGCTCACCACCGAGGACAGGAAACAGGAAGTCGAGGAGTACCTCAAATACGTGAAGACCAAGACCGAGAGGGAGCGTATCGCCGAGACAAAGTCCGTAACCGGCGTGTTCTCAGGCTCTTACGGTATCAATCCGCTTACCGGCGACAAGGTTCCTATCTGGATTTCGGAATACGTCCTCGCCGGCTACGGAACCGGCGCCATTATGGCCGTTCCGGCACACGACAGCCGTGACTACGCCTTCGCCAAGAAGTTCAATCTGCCAATAATCCCGCTCATAGAGGGTTGCGATGTTTCGCAGGAGAGCTTCGACGCCAAGGACGGAATAATGATCAACTCCGGCTTTATGACCGGTATGACAGTCAAGCAGGCCATCGAGGCCGCCAAAGATTATGTGGAGGAACACAAACTTGGCCGCCGCAAGACCAACTACCGTCTGCGCGACGCCATCTTCTCCCGCCAGCGCTACTGGGGCGAACCGTTCCCGATTTACTACAAGGACGGCATCCCTACTCCGCTTCCTGAATCGGAGCTGCCTCTGACCCTGCCGGAAATCGACTCCTACAAGCCTTCACCTGACGGAGAACCGCCGCTTTCACGCGCAAAGAACTGGACCTACAAGGGATATCCTCTCGAGAAGAGCACTATGCCGGGCTTTGCCGGCTCGAGCGCCTACTATCTGCGCTATATGGATCCGCACAATGACGAGGCCCTCGTGGACAGCAAGGTGGATGCCTACTGGCGCAATGTTGACCTGTACATAGGCGGAACCGAGCACGCCACCGGCCATCTGATTTACTCCCGTTTCTGGAACAAATTCCTCTATGACCTGGGCTATGTGTGCGAGGATGAGCCGTTCCGCAAACTCATCAATCAGGGTATGATTCAGGGCCGCTCGAACTTCGTTTACCGCATTGTCGGCACCAACACCTTCGTTTCTGCCGGTCTGAAGAATAATTACGACACGACAGAGATTCACGTCGATATCAATATCGTGCGCAATGACAAGCTCGACCTTGAAGCCTTCAGGAACTGGCGACCGGAGTTCGCCGACGCCGAGTTCATCCTCGAGGACGGCGAGTACCGTTGCGGCTGGGCTGTCGAGAAGATGAGCAAGTCGATGTACAATGTTGTCAATCCTGATGTCATCTGCGACACCTACGGAGCCGATACCCTGCGTCTGTACGAGATGTTCCTCGGCCCTATTGAGCAGAGCAAGCCTTGGGATACCAAGGGTATCGACGGCGTGAACCGCTTCCTCAAGAAGTTCTGGAGGTTGTTCAACGACAAGCAAGACTGGGTGGTAAATGACCAGAAAGCCACTCCTCAGGAACTCAAGGTTCTCCACAAACTCATCGCCAAGGAGCAGGAAGACATCGAGAACTTCTCATACAACACTACCATCTCAGCCTTTATGATTGCTGTCAACGAGCTGACTGCGCTCGGCTGCTCAAAGAGGGAAATCCTCGAGCCGCTCGTAATCCTGCTCAGTCCGTTTGCGCCTCATATCTGCGAGGAACTCTGGCACCTGCTCGGAAACGAGGGCAGCGTGACCTATGCAAGTTTCCCTGAATTTATCGCCGCATACGCGGCCGAGGACAACGTGACCTATCCGGTACAGTTCAACGGTAAGATGAGATTTACCGTCGATATGCCGAAGAGCGCAAGCCCGGCCGAGGTTGAAGAGAAAGTCAGGGCAATGGAGCAGACTGCCAAATATGTCGGTGAGCTCAAGATTGTCAAGGTAATCGTGGTTCCGGGCAGAATTGTCAACATCGTGGTCAAATAATGGAAAAGTCCAAAATACTTACTGTAATAAAGGATTATCTGATTCTCAGCCTGGCCTCGATAATTTTCGCCGCCGGCTGGGAGTGCTTTATGATTCCGAACGGGATGTCAGCCGGAGGGATGATGGGTCTCTGTACCATCATCCAGTATGCCACAGGAGGCCTGATCGAAGCGCAATACTCATATATCGCCATCAATGCCTTGCTGATTGTCATAGCAGTCCTGGCGATGGGCATAGGTTTCGGATTCAGGACCATCTATTGCATTCTGTTCTCAACAGTTGCGATGGAGTTCCTGCAGGGCTGTACGGCCATCCAATGTCTTCCCGGAGAATTCCTTTATGTCAAGGAGACCCTTCTCATTCCGATTATTGCCGGTGTCCTTGAAGCTGTCGGCATCGGTATTGTGCTCCGATATGGCGGGAGTACCGGAGGAACGGACATCATAGCGCTGATGGTCAACAAATACTGGCCGATTTCGCTCAGCAAGGTTTTTCTTGTGACGGATCTTCTCATCTGTGCCCTCCTGCTTTTCCTGCCGGAGAAGAATTTTTCCGATATGTGTTACGGTCTGGTGGAGCTTGTGGTGTTCTCAATGATGATTGATACCGTGGTCGGAGGTAAACGCAACTCATACCAGGTCTTTGTATTCTCGGAGAAGTACAGCCTTATAGCCGACCACATCATCGAAGTCCTCGGACGCGGTGCCACCATACTCAAGGCTCAGGGCTGGTATACCAAAAATGAAAAGAATGTCATAATGATTCTCATCGGACAGAAGGAACTGCCTGCGCTCACTGCGGCAATCAAGGAAATCGATCCCCGCGCCTTTATGTCCATCTCGCCTACGAACAATGTATATGGCGAAGGTTTCGATGAAATCAAGACCGGCGTAAAATTGAGAAAGAATAAATAATATGATTCCGGTGAAGAAATCTGCGCTTTCATACGCAAAAGAATATCTGTTCATCACCATTGGCATAGAACTCTATGTCCTGGGTTGGGTGATTTTCCTTATCCCGAACAACCTCATCGGCGGAGGAGTGACAGGTCTTGCATCCATCATCCAGTATGCGACCAGCGGTAAGATTATGGCCGGTACGACCTACTTCTTCGTCAACTTGCTGCTTTTGATAGCGGCCCTGTTCACACTTGGCAAAAATTTCGGAGGAAAGACGGTCTATGCCATCATACTTGCCTCCATCACGCTCAACATCGGACAGGACCTGATACCCAAGGAAATCTGCCAGATGCTGGCAGTGGATAACGGCAAACTGCTTTCTACCATCATCGGTGGCGGATTGAGTGGCATCGGTATAGGTATGACTATGTCAAACGGCGGCAGTACAGGCGGAACGGACATCGTTGCCCTCATCATCAACAAGTACCGCAATGTCTCTCCGGGAAGGATGCTCCTGTTCATAGATGCGATGGTTATCCTGTCTTCGCTCTTCGTCCCTTCATACACCGAGAGCGGCGAGATTATGCCCTGGACGGAGAAGATTATCACTATCGTTTATGCCTTCATCCTGATTATGGTGAACAGCAGCGTGCTGGATCTGTACCTTTCCGGATCAAAGCAGTCAGTCCAGCTTTTCATATTCTCCAAGAAATACGACGAGATTGCAGATGCAATCACCAACGATTTCCGCAGAGGATGTACAGTGATGTCCGGTACGGGTTGGTACACCAAGTCAGACGTCCACGTTGTGGTCGTCCTTACTAGAAAAGCGGACCTGAATATGCTCCTGAAGTATGTGAATCTCGTAGATCCGGATGCTTTTATCTCCGTCGCATCCGTTACGGGAGTATATGGAAAAGGCTTCGAAACATTCAAATTCAACAAGAAAAAGACCCAATAGCACGGAATACTTCAATATTTAAGTTTTCAGCCTCCGCCGATATGTTTTTGGGGGAGGCTTTTCTTATATTCGTGTACACAATTTAAACTAGAAAAAGTATGATGAAAAAATTATTCGGATTTTTCAGGCGGAACAGTTCCGCAAAAAAGAGAGCCAGAAGAGAACAGCAGCGTGAACAGGAACTTCTTGAAAGAATCCGTTACAGATTGGAAATCGAGAAAGATTATCTGGATGTAGATTTCAGTGAGGAAATACTTGCCAGGAATGTAGCGACTAATATTACAAGCCTTTCCCGCGTTATCAACAAACGCTTCGGTATGAATTTCCGACGGCTGATAAACGGTTACAGGATTGAATACGCGGTTTCTTTGATGACCAAAGATCCGAAGATGAAATTATACTCGGTCTCGTATGAATCAGGTTTCCGCTCGCCTGAAACTTTCAAGATGGCTTTCCTGACCATCAAGGGCGAATGCCCGAGTGACTTCCTGAAGCGCCAAAGGCTCAAATGCCCTTCCAACTGCGTGGAAGAGGAGCAATGATGCAAAGGGGCTCTTTCTTTACAGGGTGGACGAACTCCACCTTGTAGGAGTGCAGGCAGATGCCGGCGTCAGGGTTTGACCGTGGCGCTCCGTACTTCAGGTCGCCCTTGATCACGCAGCCCAGATGGCTCAGCTGGCAGCGGATCTGGTGGTGCCTTCCTGTCAGCAGTTCCACCTCGATAAGGTGGTATCGGTCGGTGCTCTTCAGATAGCGGTAGTTGAGCCTTGCCAGTTTGGCATCCTTGCGGCCCTGACGGACTATGTAGGATTTGTTCTGCTTCTCGTTGCGGACCATCCATTCCTCGAGGCTGCCCGAGTCCTGCTCCGGCCTGTTGCAGCACAGTGCCCTGTAGGTTTTGTGAACCTCCCCCTCGCGAAACATCGCCGTCAGCCTCTCCAGGGCCTTCGAAGTCTTGGCGAGGATGCAGATTCCGCTGACCGGTCTGTCGAGCCTGTGGGGGACGCCCAGGAAAACCTTGCCCGGCTTGGCATCCCTGGCTGCGATGAAAGCCTTGTAGGTCTCTGCCAAGGGTTCGTCGCCGCTCTTGTCACCCTGAGTTATCTCGCCCACCTTCTTATTGATGACCAGAAGGTGGTTGTCTTCGAATAGTATCCTGGAACTGAGGTCGTTATATTCTGCCTCTGGAAGCTGTCTGTATTCCATACTGCAAAGATAGTTTTTTGGTACGGATTTTCACTATGACAATTTGTCAGTAAAAATGGGGTGGCAAAGGTTTTGATATTCTTTCTGTCGAACTGCCAAAACAACAAGTACGGCAGCCGGATTAAGTAAACAATAAAAAAGATTAATATTATGGGAAAGATTATCGGAATTGACCTCGGAACCACAAATTCTTGTGTATCCGTAATGGAAGGCAACCAGCCTACTGTCATTATCAATGATGAGGGTGCCCGCACCACCCCTTCTGTAGTCGCTTTCACCGAGAACGGTGAGCGCAAGGTCGGCAACCCTGCAAAGCGCCAGGCCATCACCAACCCTCACAACACCATCTTCTCAATCAAGAGATTTATGGGTGAGACCTATGACCAGGTGAACAAAGAGATCTCACGTGTGCCATATAAAGTGGTACGCGGCGACAACAATACCCCGCGTGTGGATATCAACGGCCGTATGTACAGCCCTCAGGAGATTTCAGCCATCATCCTTCAGAAGATGAAGAAAGTCGCTGAGGATTACCTCCGTCAGGAAGTGACCGAGGCTGTCATTACCGTTCCTGCATACTTCTCAGACTCACAGCGTCAGGCTACCAAGGAAGCAGGAAAGATTGCAGGCCTTGAGGTGAAGCGTATCATCAACGAGCCTACCGCAGCCGCACTCGCCTATGGTCTGGACAAGAAGAACAAGAATATGAAGGTTGCCGTGTACGACCTCGGTGGCGGTACCTTCGATATCTCTATCCTCGAACTCGGTGACGGTGTGTTCGAAGTGAAGTCAACCAACGGTGACACCCATCTCGGTGGTGACGATTTCGACCAGGTTATCATCGACTGGCTCGCCGGTGAGTTCGCTTCCGAGAACGGCGGTATGGATCTCAAGAAGGATCCTATGGCTCTCCAGAGACTCAAGGAGGCTGCCGAAAAGGCAAAGATTGAGCTCTCAAACGCCGCAAGCGCAGAGATCAACCTGCCTTACATCACCGCAGTTGACGGTATGCCTAAGCACCTTGTGAAGACTCTGAGCCGCGCCAAGTTCGAGGCTCTCTGTGACGACCTCTTCCGCCGCTCGATCGAGCCTTGCCGCAAGGCGCTCGAGGATGCCCACCTCAGGGCTTCAGACATCGACGAGGTTCTCCTCGTGGGCGGTTCTACCCGTATCCCTAAGGTTCAGGAGCTCGTCAAAGAGTTCTTCGGCAAGGAGCCTAACAAGAGCGTAAACCCTGACGAGGTAGTATCAATCGGTGCAGCAATCCAGGGCGGTGTGCTCGCAGGCGACGTGAAGGACGTACTCCTTCTCGACGTTACCCCGCTCTCACTCGGTATCGAGACCCTCGGCGGCGTTATGACCAAGCTCATCGAATCCAATACCACCATCCCTGTCCATAAGGAGCAGGTGTTCTCAACCGCAGCTGACAACCAGCCTTCAGTAGAGATCCGCGTCCTCCAGGGTGAGCGTCCAATGGCCAAGGACAACAAGCAGATCGGAGTCTTCCACCTCGACGGCATCGCACCGGCACCTCGTGGAATACCTCAGATTGAAGTATCCTTCGACATCGACACCAACGGTATCCTGAGCGTTTCCGCAAAGGACAAGGCAACCGGCAAGGAGCAGCACATCCGCATCGAGGCTTCAAGCGGTCTGTCAGAGGATGAAATCCAGAGGATGCGTGACGAGGCCAAGGCAAACGAGGAGGCCGACAAGGCAGAAAGGGAGAAGGTTGACAAGATCAACAATGCCGACGCTATGGTATTCCAGACCGAGAAGAACCTCAAGGAGTACGGCGACAAACTCCCTGCTGACAAGAAGGGTGCTATCGAGAGCGCTTGCGCAGAGCTCAAGAAGGCCGTTGAGGCCAAGGACCTCGCTTCAATCGAGAAGTACAACGCAGAGCTCGAGGCCGCTTGGCACGCAGCATCTGAGGATATGGCAAAGGCAGCGCAGGCTCAGGGCGGCGCACAGGGCCCTCAGGGTGGATTCAACCCTGGAGCAGGCCAGAGCGGTCCTCAGGGTGGCCCTCAGCCGGACTACGGCGCAGGCAACGACGCTCCTGAGGAGCAGTAATCGCCAACGCAATATTACAAATAAGAGAGTGACTAAAAGTCGAGAGACTGACAGTCACTCTCTTTTTTTCTCCAGCCCCTTCCACAATCTACTTCGTCCTGCTGCAATGAACTTGAATATAGCGGGCCTCTCTCTAGACCCTCTCCGCCGCTGCGCGCCGAGGATGCCTCACAGGCACTTCTGACAGGGGTCACCCGCGTAGGTGAATGACAGAACTCTCGAGAGGGCCCACCAGAGGCCCTTCTAAGGCAGGTGACCGTCCCTCCTGTCAATCACCTGCGCACCCAGGGTGCCTCAGAACCACTTCTGGAGGGGGTCACCCGCGCAGGTGAATGACAGAACTTCGTCGAGGTCCCGTCAGGGCTTTGTCTGAGACGGATGCCAACATCTGTGTTTCAGAGCCTTGTTATTTAAGCAATTCCTTCAGGTAGGCGCACTTAGCCGGATTGCCGAGGTTCTTGGAGAGGTCGCAGGAAAGCTTGACACAATCCTTCCACTCCCTGAGCTCAGTGATGCGCCCGCGAGTGAGCTTGACGACTATGTTCATTGGCTGGGCATTTTCGACATCGCAGGTCAGGAAGGTCCCGATTCCGTATGAATCCTGGACTCTTCCGTCAACGAATTTGTGGATTTCGATGGCCTTGTCGATATTCAGGCCGTTGCTGTAGCAGACCTGCTTGGTAGTTGGATCTATGCCCAGAGAACGGTATTTCGTTATGATCTTTTCGGTTTGTTCGAACTCGTCGCCGCTGTCCACTCTCAATCCCTTGTACATCATCGCCATCCTTTTTGACAGGTTGGAGAAGAAAACTTTGTCCCCGAAACAGTCGTAAAGATAGATGCCGTTGTCTCCATCATAGACGTCGCTGAACTTCTTCATTACGTTGAAGTTGCACTCGAAGACGCCGCTGACGTTCTCTTCGAAGCTGATGAGCTGGTGAGACATTGTGCCGAGGGCGGCACAGTCATATTTCATAGCTAGCCACACATTGCTGGTGCCAGTAAACTTGCCGGTCCACTTGCCCGAGGCGTCAGTCATCCCTTCGCCGGCATAGAGTTCCGGGTGGTCGAAGACCTGCTTCATTGTGCGGACAACCATCTCGTGGTGGCTGAAGTTGAAGCGGCGACGAGTGCCCATATCACCGAGCACGAGTCCGGAACCGAAGATCTGCACGGACTTCTCGAAGGCCTTCTTTTCCTCCACGACGGGGTCGTAGCGGTCCACGTCGCCGTTTATCGTGTGCATCAGCTCTGAAATGCAGCTCAGAATCGGCATTTCCCACATAATTGTCGAGAACCACTTGCCTCGGATGTTGATATCCAGCTGCCCTTCTGCGTTCTGGCTGATTTTGACTTCGGCGGGGTTGAACCTGTATCCCTTCAGGAAGGTGAAGTACCACAGGGGTAGGAAGATGCAGCGCCTGGACATGAACTCGATCTCCTCATCGGTGATCACTACGTCCGCCATATGGTTTACCTGCTCCTGGAGCAAGGCGGCGAAGCCCTGGGGATAGACGGTTCTGTTGCGGTCATAGAAGGTGTATTCCACCTCCGCACGGGGATAAGTCTCGAGGATGTAGTACTGACAGGTGAAGGTGTAGAGATCGTTGTCAGTAATATGCCTGATGATTGCTTCCATCTTGTGGTTTACTTGCCGGTGATGCCGAGTTTTTCAAGAAGGGCCTGAGGTTGAGGGTCGTGGCCGCGGAAGTTGCGGTAGAGCACAGCCTCGTCTTCGCTGCTTCCCTTCTCAAGAATATTGGTCCTGAATGCGTCTGCCGCCTCGTGGCTGAAGATGCCCTTCTCCTTGAAGAGGGAGTAGGCGTCGGCTTCGAGCACCTCAGCCCACTTGTATGAGTAGTAACCTGCGGAGTAGCCGCCTGAGAAGATATGGCTGAATGCGGTGGAGATGAGGGTACCGTCAACTGCCGGCAGGGTGAGGTACGGCTGGAGCGCACGCTTTTCGATTTCGGCGGCGCTGATTTGCGGCTCGCTCTCGAGGGTGTGGTATGCAAGGTCGAGGTAGCCGAAATGCAGCTGCCTTACCTGGAGGTATGCCGAGTGGAAATTCTTGGACGCTGCGAGTTTTGCGATGAGCTCGTCAGGTATCATCTCGCCGGTGCTGTAGTGGCGGGCGAAGCTCTTGAGGTACTCAGGCTCATAGCCCCAGTTTTCCATTATCTGCGAAGGCAGTTCGACGAAGTCGCGGGCGACGTTGGTGCCTGTCAGGGACTCATAGCTGCCCTTGGCGAGGATGCCGTGGAGGGCGTGGCCGAACTCGTGGAGGAAGGTGGTGAGCTCGTAGTGGGTGAGCAGGGCAGGGGTGTCGCCGGCAGGCTTGCTGAAGTTGGTGACTATGCTTATGTGCGGGCGGTACTCCACGCCGCCGCGTATGCTCTGGCCGCGGAACTCCGTCATCCACGCGCCGGCCCTCTTGCTCGCCCTCGGGAAGAAGTCGGCATAAAAGAGGGCGAGGTGGCTGCCGTCAGCGTCTTTCACGTCGTACACCTTGACATCCTTGTGGTAAACCGGCAGGTCGCTGCGCTCCTCGAAGCTGATGCCGTAAAGC
>JAEDLO010000056.1 GCA_016295245.1 Bacteroidales bacterium
GATGCTTTCCTGCGGCAAGAGCAAGCCTGACTCTACTCCGACACTCATCTCGGTTGATAAGTTCACCATTGAAGCCGCAGACCCTAAGAGCGACAGCTGGTGGTGGTCCAACCTCAAACAGTAGTGCCCTATGAGAAAACGTCTGTTCCTTCTGATACTTGCTTCCCTGCTGATTGTCCTCGGCTGCTCAGCCGCACCGAAGGACAAGGTCGTGGTAGGCTTCTACAATGTCGAGAATCTTTTTGACACCGTCCACGACGAAGGCAAGTCCGACCAGCAGTTTCTCCCCGACGGCCAGAACCTCTGGACCGAGGAAAAATACGCCTCAAAGCTGGGCAACATAGCTCGCGTCATCAATGAAATGGCTGCCGAAAACGGCGGTGTGTACCACTCCGTGCTCGGCCTGGCAGAGGTGGAGAATGACCGCGTGCTGGGCGACCTGGTATCCCACAAGAGCCTCGCTTCCGCCGGCTACAAATACATCCACTTCGAGAGCCCCGATGCCCGCGGCATCGACTGCGCCCTGCTCTACCGCCCATCGGACTTCAAGCCGCTGGAGAGTCGCGCCATCCCTTTCGACTTCCTCAACACCGACATCCGCTTTGAGAAGACCCCTGCCGAGCAGGCGGAATTTGCCACGCGCGATGTCCTGATGGTGCGCGGCAAACTCAAGGGCGAGATGTTCGCCTTCTTCGTCGCCCATCTGCCTTCCCGCATCGGAGACAAGGGCTCCGACCTGCGAGAGCGCGGAGCTGAGATCATTCACCGCAAGGCGATGGAGCTGATGGCCGCCTACCCCGGCATCAAGATCGTCGTGATGGGAGATATGAATGACAACCCGGGCGACGAGAGTATGTCCGTGTACCTGCGCGGCGCCGACAGCCCCGAGGGCCTTTCCGCCAAGGACTTCTTCAACCCGTTCGTAAGGATGCACCGAGACGGCCTCGGCTCTGAGGAATACCGCGGCGAATGGAACATTTTCGACATCATTATGGTCAACAGCACTCTCTGTAATCCTGATGTCAAAGGTTTGAAAATCAGCCGTATAGGCGACAAATACCACGGGCGCATCTTCAATCCGGCCTTCCTTACCCAGCAGAGCGGCAAGTACAAGGGTACTCCGCTGCGCACCTTCTCAGCAGGGGCGTTCATCAACGGCTATTCAGACCATTATCCGACATATATCATACTTACAAAATAATGAGAAAAGCAATATCAGTACTTGCAATTGCACTTGCGATGACAGCTTGCAACCGCACCAATCCGTTCTTCGAGGAGTGGGACACTCCTTACGGAATCCCGCCTTACGGCGAAATCCAGTACCAAGACTATCTGCCGGCCATCAAGGAAGGCATCAGGCAGCAGGAAGAAGAAATCCAGGCCATTGTCAACAATCCTGATGCCCCGGATTTCGAGAATACAATCGCAGCCCTCGAGCAGTCGGGCAAACTCCTCGCCAAGGTATCCGGCGTGTTCTACAACGTCCTCGAAACCGAGAACTGCCCGGAACTTGACGCCATTGAGCGTGAGGCAATTCCGGTAGTTAGCAGCCACAGCGACAACATCGCCTTCAACAAGGCCCTCTACAATCGCGTCGCTGCCGTTTACAACTCTGATCAGAGCGCTCTCGACGAGGAGCAGAAGATGGTTCTCAAGAACTGGATGGAGCGCTTCGAGAACAACGGTATCGCCCTTCCGGAAGAGGAGCAGGACAAGCTCCGTGAGATCAACACCGCGATGGCATCCAAGATTCAGAAGCTCGGCAACAACATCCTCGCCGAGTCCAACGCCTTCAAGGAGAAGTTCGGCTTCAGCGTGGGCGCATACCCTGATATGATGACCTCGACCGCTGACCGCGAGCTCCGCCGCCAGTACAACGAGGCCTACACCAGCCGCTGCCACAACGGAAACGAGTATGACAACCGCCAGCTCATCCTCGAGATTATGGACCTCCGCATCAAGAAGGCAAACATCCTGGGTTACAGCAATCCTGCCGACCAGATTCTCAGCAGCAAGATGGCCCACGACCACCAGACCGTTGACAAGTTCCTCTCTGACATTATGGCTGCCGCCGTTCAGAAGGCAGGCGAGGAACTCGCCGATATGCAGAAGGTTATGGACGAGGACATCAAGGCAGGCCTCCTTCCTGAGGGCTCGAAGATCGAGCCTTGGGACTGGTGGTACTACGCCGAGCGCGTGCGCAAGGCCAAGTATGATCTCGACGAGGAACTCACCAAGCCTTACTTCCACATTGACAATGTGATGAAGGGCGTCTTCCTCGCAGCCAACAGGCTCTACGGTATCAAGGCTGAGCCTCTTGAGAACGTGCCGGTTTACAACCCGGGCGTAAAGACTTACAAGATTACCGATGCGGACGGTTCTCTGGTCGGCATCTTCACCACCGACCCGTTCCCTCGCGACAGCAAGAGGGGTGGAGCCTGGATGAACAATGTTCGCGACCAGTATGTTGACGAAAACGGAAACGAGGTGCGCCCTATTATCGTGAACGTCTGCAACTTCACCGAATATCTCAGCATCGACAATGTCCAGACCGCATTCCACGAGTTCGGCCACGCCCTTCACGGCCTGCTTTCAAAGTGCCGTTATCCTTCAGTGAGCGGTACCTCGGTAAAGCGCGACTTTGTCGAGATGTTCTCGCAGTTCAATGAGAACTGGGCCTTCCAGCCTGACCTCCTGAAGGAGTACGCGCGCAATGACAAGGGCGAAGTCATTCCTGCCGAACTTGTCGAGAAGATCAACAATTCTCTGAAGTTCAACCAGGGCTTTATGACCACCGAACTCTGCGCCGCTTCAATGCTGGATATGTATTGGCACGAGCTTGAGAGCGTCGAGGGCATAGACGTCGATGAGTTCGAGGCAAAGGTTGCCGAGAAGATCGGTCTCATCCCTGAGATTACCTTCCGCTACCGTTCAACCTATTTCAACCACATCTTCGCAAGCGGTTACAGCGCCGGTTACTACGGCTACCTCTGGGCAGAGGTGCTCGATAAGGATGCATTCAGCGCTTTCGAGCAGGCTGAAGGCGGAGTATGGAACATCGACCTTGCCACCAAGTTCAGGAAGACCTTCCTCGAAAGGGGCGGCAGCCGCGCTCCTATGGAGCTCTACAAAGAATTTATGGGCCGCGAGCCGGATTCACGCGCTATGCTGCGTGCCCGCGGACTTGTTGACTAGAAAATTATACAACTGACGATTATGAACAAGAAAGTACTTCTTATGATCCTCGACGGATGGGGCGAGGGCAAGCACGACAAATCAAATGTCATCTATAGCCAGGGGGCTCCTTTTATCGATAGCCTCCGCGCAAAATATCCAATGTCTCACCTCCAGGCCTGCGGCGAGTACGTGGGCTTGCCTGACGGCCAGATGGGCAACTCCGAGGTCGGACATATGAACCTCGGCGCCGGCCGCGTTGTATATCAGGACCTGGTGAAGATCAACATCGCCTGCCGCGAGCACAAGCTGATGGAGAACGCCGAGATCAAGGCTGCCTACGATTATGTAAAGCAGAGCGGCAAGAAACTCCACTTCTTCGGCCTCTGTTCGCACGGCGGCGTCCACTCTTCTCTGGACCACCTCTACGAGTTCCTCGCCGAGGCTGACAAGATGGGCCTCAAGGACGTATTCGTGCACTGCTTTATGGACGGCCGCGACACCGATCCGCGTTCAGGCCTGGGCTTCGTGACCGAGCTCGAGGAGCAGATGTCCAAGACCACCGGCAAGGTGGCAAGCATCTGCGGCCGCTTCTACGCAATGGACCGCGACAAGCGCTGGGACCGCGTGAAGGCTGCCTATGATATGCTCGTTGAGGGCAAGGGCGTGCAGGCAACATCCGCCCAGCAGGCCATCAAGGCTTCTTACGATGCAGATGTGACTGATGAGTTCATCAAGCCTGTGGTCATCTGCGAGAACGGTCAGCCTATAGGCAAGGTAGAGGCAGGTGACGCCGTCATCTTCTACAACTTCCGCAACGACCGTGCGCGCGAGCTCACCGCCGTTCTCACCCAGACTGATATGCCTCAGGAGGGTATGCACACCCTTCCTCTCCACTACTGCTGCCTCACTCCGTACGACGCTTCCTTCACCGGCCTCCACATCCTCTTCGACAAGGAGGTGGTAAGCGACACCCTCGGTGAGACCGTCGCCAAGGCGGGCAAGAAGCAGCTGCGCATTGCTGAAACCGAAAAGTACGCCCACGTCACCTTCTTCTTCAACGGCGGCGGTGAGCAGCCTTTCGAGAACGAGAGTCGCATCCTTGTGAACTCTCCGAAGGTCCCGACCTATGATATGAAGCCTGAGATGAGCGCCCTCGAGGTGACCGACAAGCTCCTTGACGCTATCCGCACCGAGGAGAATGATATGATCATCCTCAACTTCGCCAACGGCGATATGGTCGGCCACACAGGTGTGTACAGCGCCATCCGCTGCGCAGTCGCAACCATTGACGGATGCGTCGAGGCAGTGGTGACCGCCGCCATCGAGCACGGCTACACCATCCTGCTCACCGCAGACCACGGCAATGCCGACTACGCTGTCAACGAGGACGGCAGCCCTAACACCGCCCACTCACTCAACCCTGTGCAGTTCATCGTGATCAACGCAGGCGACGAGGTCAAGAGCGTGAAGGACGGCGCCCTGTGCAACGTGGCTCCAACCATCCTCAAGCTGATGGGTATCCCACAGCCTGCAAGTATGACTGCAGAACCTCTCATCTGATGGGGCTCAAAAGAATTGCATTGATCGGGTTGTGCGCTGCGGCAGTGTCCTGCGCACAGCCCGTTGATTATGTGGAGTGGACTCCCGAGTCCCACCCCGCAATCCTGGAGCAGTGCTCCGAGCCGCAGGTGGTTCAGACCCCTATGGGCCCAGCCTGGAGCTTTGACGGAGTGGACGATGCCTTCTATTTTGATTCCGTTCCGACCGCAGGCCTGGACGAGTTGACCGTTGAGGTCATCTTCCGCCAGAGCAGCGACGCCGCCTTCGAGCAGCGCTTCCTGCACATCGGTTCTATGGACAACCGCATCCTCTTCGAGACCAGGGTCAATCCCGACAGCAGCTGGTATTTCGACGCCTTCGTGCGCCTGGGCAAGGAGAAAGAGCAGAGTGCCGTCCTCATCGATCCGCAGTTGTGCCATCCCTGCGACGAGTGGTACGCTCTTGCCTTCGTCCTTTCGAAAAATGGACTTGCAAGCTATGTGGACGGGGTTGAACAGAAAAGGAGCGAACTTGCGTTCGCCCCTCTGATCAATGAAGGCTGCACTTCAGTAGGAGTCCGCCAGAACAAGCGCTGCTGGTTCAAGGGCGAAATCCTGAAGATACGCTTTACGCCCCGTGCCCTCGACCCTTCCGAATTTGTTTACGTGGAGAAGTAGCCTTCGAGGCTGCTTTTCTCGTTTTATGAGGCTTCGGCTCCTGCTCAGGAGCCGGAGGAAGCTCCGGCAAATCGCTTTCCACCAGCTGGTAGTCCAGCAGCCTCTGCTCGAGGTTGGCGTTGCTGACCTTGATCTTTACAGGGTCGCCGAGCTTGAAGACGCGTCCGCTGCGCCTACCCACGAGACGGTAGTGGGCCTCGTCGAAGTTGAAGAAATCCGAGCGGATCTCGCGCAGGGATACCATACCCTCAATCTTCGTTGGCTCTATCTCCACATACATTCCCCATTCGGTGAGTCCTGAGACCTTGCCCTCGAACTCCTGTCCGACCTTGTCCTGCATATACTCGACCAGCTTGTACTTCACTGAGGTGCGTTCTGCGTCGGCGGCGATGATCTCGCGCTCCGAAGCGTGGAGGCACTCTTTCTCGTACTGCTCTTTCTTCTGGCTCTCGGCGTTCTGCTGGTACATCGCCAGCAGCCTGTGGACCATCATATCAGGGTAGCGCCTGATTGGGGAGGTGAAGTGGGTGTAGAACTTGAAGGCGAGACCGTAGTGGCCGATGTTGTCTGTGCTGTACACCGCCTTGGCCATAGCCCTGAGGGCGAGGTTCTCGAAGGCGTCGTACTCAGGCTTGCCCTTGGCTGCCTCGAGCAGCTCCTTCATAGTCTCGGAAGCGCTTTTGCCTCCCTTGGCCGAATCCGGCGCGATCTTGTAGCCCAGACCCTTGGCGAAGGTTTTAAGGCCTTCGACCTTGATCTCGTTTGGCTCGCCGTGGATACGGTACACAAAGGTTTTCGCGTTCTTGGCAGGTACTCCGTTGAGTTTTCCGCCGGTGGCGACGAACTCGGCTACTGTTTTGTTAGCCAGGAGCATAAACTCCTCGATGAGCCAGTTGGCATCCTTCGAAATCTTTTCGTAAACCCTGATCGGACGGCCTTCTTCGTCGCACTCGACCTTCATCTCCGGACGATCGAAGTTGAAGGCTCCGTTTTTCTGCTCGTTCTCCTTGAGTATCTTGGCGAGGCGGTCGAGCACCACTATGGCTTTTTCGAGGCTGTCAGGCCCCTTGGTGTCGATGCTCTCGGCTTTTTCGATTATCTGCTGGGCTCCGTCGTAGTCGTAACGGTGGTCGGAACGGATGACGGTGCGACCTATCCAGCGTGACTTAATCTCCGCCTTCGGGCTCATCACGAACACGGCAGAGAAACAGAGCTTGTCCTCGTCGGGACGCAGCGAACAGAGCTTGTTGCAGAGCTTCTCCGGAAGCATAGGCACTGTCCTGTCCACCAGATAGACGCTGGTGCCCCTTTCTCTTGCCTCCTTGTCCACAAGGCTGCCCGGCTTGACATAATGGGTCACGTCGGCGATGTGTACGCCCACCTCATAATTGCCGTCCTCGAGGGTCTTGAATGACAGGGCGTCATCGAAGTCCTTGGCGTCGGCAGGGTCTATGGTGAAGGTGAGAGTCTTGCGGAAATCCTTGCGTCCTTTGAGGTCCTCGGCGCCAATCTCCTCGGAGATGTGGTCGGCGGCGTTTTCCACCTCAGGGTCGAAGCGGTACGGGAGGTTGAACTCCGCCAGGATGGCGTGCATCTCGGTGTCATTCTTGCCCGGCTCGCCGAGCACATCGGTGAGGTGGCCGAGCGGACAGGCTTCCCTGCGCGGCCAGTCATCGACTGCGGCGGCGACCTTCATTCCAGCCTTCGCCCCCATTTCGGCGCCCGCGACGGCATCAACCTGGATGTCATAAGGCATACTCCTGCTCTGCATCAGCACCCAGGCCTGGGAACCGACTGTGTGGTAGATGCCCACGAAGGGCTTGTCCGAGCGCCGGAGTATCTCCACCACTTCGCCTTCCCTGCGCTTTGTAGCCCCTTTCTCACGGGTGATTGCCACCCGCACCGTATCCCCGTCCAGAGCGTGACGGGTTTTGGAGGCCTTGACGTAAATGTCGTCATCCTGGCCGTCCACTATCACGAAAATGAAACCTTCACGGGTCATCTGGACCCTGCCCACGAACTGGGCCGGTTTCTTCGGTTCTGCTTTTTTGTTTTTTCTCCTCATAACAAGACAAATATACCCTTTTTATTGAGAATAATGTGTACCTTTGGGCTGTATATTTATTCAATATGTGTGAAGATTTCGTTAAGGCCAATCTGATGGCCGTTCCCGACTATCTTTTCAACAATCCTCTTTAACCAAATTTACCAAGATGAAACAAGTTTTCTTTGCAGTACTCAGCGCTGCTACCATCCTGCTTGCGGCTCAAGGAGCCAAGGCGCAGACCAACCTTCAGGTTTTTTACGATTTGGGCAGCGACCGCCAGTGTGTTACCACTACCCTCGAGGGCTTTTACAATGACAATTGGGGAAACACCTTCTTCTTTGTAGACCACGACTATCCTGTTTCCAAGGATCAGAACGACCATATCAACGGAACATATTGGGAAATCGCCCGCTGTTTCAATTTCTGGCAGGACAGCCCTCTGAACTTCCTGAGCCTCCAACTCGAATACAACGGCGGCGCATACAGGGGCTATGACATCAAGCACGCCTACCTTGCCGGTCTGGACTTCTTCCTCCACTCTGCGGATTTCCGCAACACCTTCAACTTCAAGTTCCTCTACAAGTACATCGCCAACGGCCAGAAAAACGTTCCACTTCAGTTTACCTTCGTCTGGGGAATGCAGGATCTTTTTGGTCTGAAGGGCTTGAGATTCAGCGGTTTTGCTGACTTCTGGGGAGAAAAGCACACTCTTTTTGCAGACCACAAGGGGGCCATCTCTCCTACCGAATCAAGTTTCGTCTTCATCTCGGAACCCCAGCTCTGGTACAATGTCGGCCAGCACTTCGGCGTACAGAACCTCAATATCGGCGGTGAGCTTGAGCTCTCTTACGATTTCGGTTCTTCAAAGGGCTTCTGGGCTCGTCCTTGTCTGGGTGTGAAGTGGGTGTTCTAGCGGAACTTCTTGTCTTCTTCGAGCATCCCAAGATACGAGCAGTAGCGCTCGGCGCTGACAAGACCTTCGTCAACTGCCGCCTTGATGGCGCAACCCGGTTCGTGGGTATGGGTGCAGGGACTGAACCTGCACCCGTCCATCAGGCGCAGCATTTCAGGAAAATACTTTGAAATCTCCTCCTTTTCCAGGTCAACCAGGCCGAAGCCTCTGATGCCCGGAGTGTCGATGATATATCCTCCCGAGGCCATCTTGTACATCTCGTAGAGCGAGGTGGTGTGCTTGCCCTGGAGATGGGCGGAGGAGATTTTTCCTATCTTGGGGTCGAGACCCGGGTCCAGGGCCTTGATGAGGCTGGACTTTCCGACGCCCGACTCTCCCGAGAAGAGATTCACCTTATCCCGGCAGAGCTCGCGCAGCTTCTCGATTCCTTCACCCGTTCTGGTCGAGCAAGGGATTACCGTGTATCCCGCCCGGGTGTAGATGTTTATGAAGTCTTCCATCTGCTCGGCGGCAACTTCGCCGTAAAGGTCAATCT
Organism: Bacteroidales bacterium; assembly: GCA_016295245.1. Lineage (GTDB taxonomy): Bacteria > Bacteroidota > Bacteroidia > Bacteroidales > UBA932 > Cryptobacteroides. The sequence continues at coordinate 8,889 of JAEDLO010000056.1, forward strand.
TGTTGAGGGCTATCACGGCAGGTATCCTGTACACCTCGCAGGTGACAAGGATGCGGTCGAGGAAGGGGAGCTTTATCTCGGGGAAATAGAGGCTGGTGGCGATGACCGCCTGGTCGAGGTTGGCAGCTATCACGTGGGACTGCCTCGAGAGATTGGTGGACTTGCGGATCAGGTAGTTGCTTCTCTCAAGCACGCGGGTTATGATTGCCGGAGAGGACTCGTCCACTCTGGTGCTGCAGCTGTACTCCACCCTGTCGCCCACGGCCACCGGGTTGGTCGAACTGCTGCCCTTGAGTCGCACCTTGCCCCTAAGTACGGCGGGAAAGGTATCCCACTCCGGGAGCCTGCTCAGCAGATAATGGCTGCCGGCGTTCTTGACTACGGTCGCAATGCCTTGTCCGGGTTCAATCATAGTGCAAAGATAGGAAAAAGTGGTTATATTTGCGTTTATGTTGAACGATAACCAAACCGACGCTATCGTCAAGCAGTTGTTTGACGATATCGAATTTACCCTTGAGCCTTCCGGACTGTACGACCCTCTGAGATATATGATCCAGATCGGGGGAAAGCGTGTCCGCCCAAAGCTCTGCATTACCACATACTCATTCTTCTCGGACGATTTCAACGAGGGCATCCTTGCCCCGGCATCAGCCCTTGAAGTGTTCCACTCGTTCACCCTCATCCACGACGACATTATGGACCGCTCGCCACTGAGGCGCGGCGTGCCTACCGTTTGGAAGAAGTGGAACTCCGATACGGCGATTCTCTCCGGCGACGTGATGCTCATTGACGCCTACAAACGCATCGCCAAGGCCCCTTCATCGGTGCTTGACAAGGTGATGGACCTCTTCTCCAACACGGCGGCGCAGGTTTGCGACGGCCAGCAGTACGATATGGACTTCGAATTGGAGGATTATGTGGATATGGAGCGCTACAAGCAGATGATAGGTCTCAAGACAGCGGTGCTCCTTGCCTGCTCGGCAGAGATGGGCGCCATTATCGGCGGCGCCTCACCGAAGCAGTGCGAGGCCCTCTACAATTATGGTTATCAGCTGGGTATGGCCTTCCAGGTGGCAGATGACTACCTCGACGCCTTCGGAGACGTGAAGGTGTTCGGAAAGCCTATCGGCGGCGACATCCTCAACTGCAAGAAGAGCTGGCTGACCGTCCGCGCGATGGAAAAGACCGATGATCCCCAGACTTTCCTGACCGCCTACGGTATGCCTGTCAGCACCCGTGAGGAGCAGGAGCGCAAGATTGACACCGTAAAGCAGATTTACACAGCCTTTGAAGTGGACAAAGATGCCAAGAAGGAAGTAATCCGCTACTCCCATCTGGCGATGGACTCCGTGGCGGATGCCGGCTTCGACGATATGAGGCTTGCAGTGCTGCAGAAGTTTGCTGACAGGCTGGTAGGGAGGGCAAAGTGATGAAGATGGTATTTGCAACAGGCAACGCCCACAAGCTCCACGAGGCCGGGGAAATCCTCTCGGATCTCTGCGAACTGGTGATGCCCTCTGCACTGGGGCTGACTGAAGACATTCCCGAGACCGGCGAGACCCTTGAAGAGAACTCCCTCCAGAAGGCCAGATACCTCTATGACAAGCTAAAGACCGACTGCTTCGCCGACGACACGGGCCTGGAAGTTGAGGCTCTGGGCGGCGCTCCGGGAGTCTATTCCGCCCGTTATGCAGGTGAGGCCAAGGACAGCGGCGCAAATATGGACAAACTCCTGCGTGAGCTGCAGGCCCTCGGCCCGGGCGCATCTCGAAGGGCGCGTTTCCGCACCGTCATCACCCTTGTCAAGGACGGCTGTCTCTATCAGTTCGAGGGCGAGATGAAGGGAAGCATCGCAAATAGCCGCTCCGGCAGCGAAGGCTTCGGCTACGACCCGATTTTCATCGCCGACGAGTACCCCGACAGGACGGTTGCCCAGCTCGACGAACACACAAAGAACTCCATCTCCCATCGCGGCAGGGCGCTGCGCCGTATGGCCGCGTGGCTGAAAACTCAAAATGGATAGGAAAGAACTGGAAATAATGGCCCCTGCGGGCAATTTCGAATGCCTGCACGCTGCCATCCAGGGTGGCGCCGACTCCGTATATTTCGGGGTCGGAAAGCTCAATATGCGCAGCCATTCGGCCAACAACTTCGGCCCCGAAGACCTCCCGGAGGTCGTCAGAATCTGCCGCGAGGCGGGGGTCAAGAGCTACCTTAC
>JAEDLO010000136.1 GCA_016295245.1 Bacteroidales bacterium
GAGCTAGAGGATGAAGATGAAGCGGGCGCCGTCGGTGTAGCTGGTGTCGAGGTAGACGGAGCCGCCAAGGCAGTTGGCAACGGTGCGGCAGATATTCAGACCAAGGCCAGTACCCTGGATGAAGGCGTCGAGTTTTGAGAATCTCTCGAAGATGTTTTCAGCCATCTCAGGCGGGACGCCGGTTCCGGTGTCTGTAACGGAGAAGGTGATACGGCCCGGATTCTCGGTATCCGAGCAGTGGATGTGAATAGAGCCTTTCTTGGTATGCTTGCAGGCATTGGAAAGGTAATTGACAAGCACCTGCTGAACCCTGCGCGGGTCGGTTTCAAGAAGATAATCTTCGGAGAGGGTCGTGGTGAAATAGAGATTGACTCCCGCAGGAACCCTGTACTCCACAGTCCTCATCGCCATACGGCACAAATCGTTGCAATGAACCTTTTCAAGATTGATCTTGTAATTGCCGCTTGTAAGGTCTCCAAGGTCGAGAATGTCGTCGATGAGCATCATCAACATATTGGAGTTGTTCTTGATATACTGGGCGTAGTTCTTCCTCTCCTCCTGGGTATTGGAGCCTTCCGGCAAGGCAAGAAGCTGCGAGAAGCCCATAATGGCGTTAAGAGGGGTGCGAATCTCGTGGCTCATATTCTGGACGAACTGAGTCTTGATCATATCCGACTTTTCAGCCTTGGCCTTTGCCGCCTCGAGCTCAGTCTGAATCTTGTGGAGGTCCGTGACATCAAACACAAGCATATGAATTATGTCCTCACCCTCGAAGACAGCCTCAATCTGGTAGTAGGCATCCAGCTCGGTGACATTGTGGTCCATCTTGAGGACCATATCACCCACATCTTTTGCCTTGCTGATAGTTTCGATTACTTTTCCACCCGACTCCGGCATAGCCGTGAGGAGAGAGGTGGTATTTATGTTAAGCTTGTATTGATGAAGAATATTTGTGAACGCCTTGTTGCCTGAAAGCGGAATGAGATCGGTTATGTCGCCCCAACTGTCATATACAAGCTGCGCGCGACAGAAAAGTGCAGGAGCATTGTTCACGACATTCTGGTAACGACCGGACATATCGTTAATCTTGCGCTGCTTGGCATAAAGGCTGGTCACGAACAGGGTAATGAGGGCGAGAAGGAGGAAGGCAAGCGTCACGAACAAAGTTTTGTAACGCGCCAGATTCCCCTCCGGACGGTTTACAATCTTCGCATAGGAAGGCCACCTTTCCTTTTCTATCCCGTAGCGCATAAGCGCAGGATAACTCAGGAGAACAACAGGTTCAGAGCAGGCCACCATATCAATATCTCTAGCCTCCGTGCCATTGAGAATCCTGGTCAGAATCCCACGAAGGTCTTTGAAATAGCGTTCTTCATCCAGCACGAAGCCACCTAATACCATCTCATTCTCCGCAATCCAGCCATTGTCGCGCAGGAGAAACACCGGGACCGGAGAGTCATTGAGCAGGAACACTAAATGGTTCGTCAGCAAAGGCTCGACCTTTGATATCTGAGCGCTTAGCCAGGACGAATAGATGATAGCATCCTCATCCTTATTCAAAGTATTTATGCGGTCGAAGAGCTCCTCGGTAGTGATGGAACCGTTCTCCATCACGTCAAGCTGCAGATCGTCATAATTGCCAATCAATTCCTCAAGGTCCTTTCTGCGGGCTACGGAGAACGGGTCGTTACCGCCGATGTAGTGGATGGTGCGAAGCCCGGGCATCAAATGAAGTATCAGGTTGACTTCATCCTCCAGAAAGACCGGCATACTCTGATAGGTGACGTTCAGCCCATTATCAGAGTCGCCCTTCAAAGAATCTGCAGCTTTCTTCATATCCCCAGGAGGCAGCTTATCCAGATTCTCCGCCGTGGTGTTCTGACCACCGATAAGAAGCATTGAGGTTTCAGGACACCACTCTCCTATCTTCGGAGCCAGGACGAAAGACGAACTACCGACGAGGACTATGAGTTCGGGATTGCGCTTGACAAGATAGGCACCAAATTCGGAATACAGCGAGTCAACCTTCGCGCCGGATTTCAGGGTCTCAAGCGAAATATTCACCGTAGAGGCGGTCTTTCCCAGCTTCTTGATAGTGTGATCGACAATCACTTCCGACACCCTGCTGCTCCATCTGTAATACGGAGAGTAGGTACTGACTATCATCACATCTATGTCGTCGCCGCCTTCTGCACGGGAAGCAGTCGGGCAGGCCATAAACAGGACAGAGAGAAAAAGGCCGAGTATGAATGAATATTTTTTCACTATCGCGAATATAAGAATAATATTTAAATTGTAATACAATCAACAATGCCGGACCAAAGGCCCGGCATCATTTGTCCAATAT